>NZ_JBVJHH010000007.1:0-133807 GCF_055586905.1 Streptosporangium sp. NPDC048886 | reverse complement strand
GCGAGCCGACGCAGTGAGTGGAGTGTCCCGCGAGGAACGAGCGGGCCGCGGAGCGAATGAGGAGGGGAGCGCGACCATGTCACGTCTTGTAGTGGTGGGGCATGGGCCGACGTCCAGTCGGCTGGTCGAGGCACTGGTCGCCAAGGGGTTCGACGGCCGGATCACCGTTCTGGGGGAGGAGCCCCGGCCCGCCTACGACCGGGTCGCGCTGACCTCCTATCTCACCGGCAGGAGCGCCGAGGACCTCACCTACCCGGTTCCGGAGGGCGTCGTGCTGCGGCTGGCCTCCCGGGTCACCGGGATCGACAGGGTCGGCCGGAAGGTGACCACCGCCGACGGTCACGTGGAGCCGTACGACGTGCTGGTGCTGGCCACCGGGTCCAGCCCGTTCGTGCCGCCGGTGCCCGGCAGGGAGCTTCCGGGCTGTTTCGTCTACCGGACGATCGACGACCTGGACGCGATCAGGGAGGCCGCGGCGCACGCCGGCAGCGGCGTCGTCATCGGCGGCGGCCTGCTGGGGCTGGAGGCCGCCGACGCGCTGCGCGGGCTGGGCCTGTCGACCCATGTCGTGGAGATGGGCGGCTGGCTCATGCCCCGGCAGGTGGACGAGGGCGGCGGCTCCGTCCTGCGGGGCCACATCGAGGCCCTCGGCCTGAGCGTGCACACCGAGGCCGGGGCCGAGGAGATCGTCGCCGGGCCGGACGGGCGGGTCGCGGGCCTGGTCAAGCCGGACGGGGAGACGATCGACGCGCAGATCGTGGTCTTCTCGGCGGGCGTCCGGCCGCGCGACGAGCTGGCCAGGCAGGCCGGGCTGGAGGTCGGCGAGCGCGGTGGGATCGTCGTGGACGACGGGATGCGCACCAGCGATCCGGCGATCTACGCGGTGGGGGAGTGCGCCCTGCACGAGGGCGTGGTCTACGGGCTGGTCGGGCCGTGCTTCACGATGGCCGAGGTCGCCGCGGACCGTGTCCTCGGCGGCGGGGCCGCCTTCGCCCGCGCGGACCTGTCCACCAAGCTCAAGCTGCTCGGAGTGGAGGTCGCCCAGTTCGGCGCCATGGACGGCGCCCTCGACGTGACCTTCATGGACCCGGTGGGCGGGGTCTACCAGAAGCTGTTCGTCAGCGACGACGCCCGCACCCTGCTCGGCGGCATCTGCGTCGGCGACGCCACGCCGTACAACACCCTCAAGCCCTTCGTCGGCCGGGACCTGCCGGGCGCGCCCAGCGAGCTGCTGTTCACCGGCGGCCCGGCGAGCATGGACCTTCCCGACGACGCGCAGGTCTGCTCCTGCAACAACGTCACCAAGGGCCAGGTGTGCGCGGCCATCGCGGACAAGGGCCTGACCGACGTGGCCGGGATCAAGGACTGCACCCGCGCCGGCACCACCTGCGGCAGCTGCGTCCCGATGCTCAAGCAGATCCTGATCAAGTCCGGCGTCGAGGTCTCCAAGGCACTGTGCGAGCACTTCACGCACAGCAGGGCCGAGCTGTTCGACATCGTCCGGGTGCGCGGCATCACGACGTTCTCCCAGCTCATCGCCGAGCACGGCACCGGGCGCGGCTGCGACGTGTGCAAGCCCGTCGTGGCCTCGATCCTGGCCTCCCTCGGCAACGGGCACATCCTGGACGGCGAGCAGGCCGCCCTGCAGGACACCAACGACCACTTCCTGGCCAACATCCAGCGCAACGGCACCTACTCGGTGGTGCCGCGCATCCCCGGCGGGGAGATCACTCCCGAGAAGCTGATCGTGATCGGCGAGGTGGCCCGCGACTTCGGCCTCTACACCAAGATCACCGGAGGGCAGCGGATCGACCTGTTCGGGGCGCGGGTGGAGCAGCTCCCGCTGATCTGGAAACGGCTGGTGGACGCCGGCTTCGAGTCCGGCCACGCCTACGGCAAGGCACTGCGCACGGTGAAGTCCTGTGTGGGCTCCACCTGGTGCCGCTACGGCGTGCAGGACGCCGTCGGCATGGCCATCGCCCTGGAGCTGCGCTACCGGGGCCTGCGCTCGCCGCACAAGCTGAAGTCGGCCGTCTCCGGCTGCGCCCGCGAGTGCGCCGAGGCCCGGGGCAAGGACTTCGGCGTCATCGCCACCGAGCAGGGCTGGAACCTCTACGTGGGCGGCAACGGCGGGTTCACCCCACGGCACGCCGACCTGTTCGCCGCGGACCTGAGCAGCGAGGAGCTGATCCGGACCATCGACCGGTTCCTGATGTTCTACGTCCGCACCGCCGACCGCCTGCAGCGCACCTCGGCCTGGCTGGAGGGGCAGGGCCTGGACTACGTCAAGCAGGTGGTCCTGGAGGACTCGCTCGGGATCTGCGCCGACCTGGACGCCCAGATGGCCCGGCACGTCGCCGCCTACGCCGACGAGTGGCGGGACGCCATCGAGGACCCCGACAAGCTGCGGCGCTTCGTCTCCTTCGTCAACGCGCCGGGGACCCCGGACCCGTCGATCGCCTTCACGGCCGAGCGGGACCAGATCAAGCCCGTCCTCATCCCGCTGGAGGCGGTCGGTCCCTGACGCCCCGCCCGGGGCCGGGGCCGGGGTCCGCCCCGCCCCGGCCCGACGCCCGGACCCACCGACGAACCCCGAATGGGAGGAGCACTCCACCATGACCGTCCTGAGCGAGACCGTGACGCAGACCGGCTGGATCCCGGTCTGCGCCTACACCGACCTGCTGCCCGAGCGCGGTGCCTGCGCGCTCGTCGGCGGCCACCAGATCGCGCTGTTCCGGACCTTCGACGGCGAGCTGTTCGCCATCGGCAACCGGGACCCCTTCAGCGGCGCCCAGGTCCTCTCCCGGGGGATCGTCGGCACCCGGGCGGGTGAGCCCAGCGTCGCCTCGCCCATGCACAAGCAGGTCTTCTCCCTGGTCACCGGTGCGTGCCTGGACGATCCGGCGACGGCAGTGCCGACCTATCCCGTCCGCGTCGCCGGCGGCGCGGTGGAGGTGAGCGTGAGGTGACCCCGCAGACAGCCCGACGGGGCGGGCGACGGACGAGCGCGCCGGCGGCCCGGCGCGGCGAGCGGAGCGGCCGGCGGGGGACGGGCCGCCCGCGCGCCGGACGAGGAGTGGTGGACGACAGATGAGCATCGCCCTTGCGGACGGCCTCGGGGGGTCCCCGGAGACCGCGCCCGACGCGCTGGCCGGATTCACGATCGGGGTCACCGCGACCCGGCGCAGTGAGGAGTTCTGCGCGCTGCTGGAGCGCCGGGGCGCCAGAGTGGTGCGCGCGCCGGCGATCCGGCTGGTGCCGCTGGCCGAGGACGCCGACCTGCTGGCCGCGACCCGGGCCAGCCTGGCGGGCCCGATCGACGACGTGGTGGTCACCACCGGGGTCGGGTTCCGGGGCTGGATGGCCGCGGCCGAGGGCTGGGGGTTGTCGGGGGAGCTGGCGGCGCGGCTGACCGCCGCCCGGCTGCTGACCCGCGGGCCCAAGGCGCGCGGCGCGGTCCGGGCCGCCGGGCTGAACGACCACTGGACGCCGCCCACCGAGTCGTGCGAGGAGGTCAAGCAGTATCTCCTCGCCCAGGACCTGCGGGGCCGCCGCATCGCCGTGCAGCTGCACGGGGAGCCGCTGACCGGGTTCGTGGCCGCGCTGCGGGAGGCGGGGGCCGAGGTCATCGAGGTCCCGGTCTACCGGTGGCTGCCCTACCGCGACACCTCGCCGCTGCGCCGCCTGATCAGCCAGGCGATCTCCGGCGGGGTGGACGCGGTGGCCTTCACCAGCGCCCCGGCGGTGCTGGCCATGCTCGGCGCGGCCCGTGCCGACGGTCTGGAGGAGGCCCTGGTCGCGGCCTTCGCCGGGCCGGTCGTCGCGGCCTGCGTGGGCCCGGTCACGGCCGGACCGCTGCTGGCGCGCGGGGTGCCCGCCGTACAGCCCGAGCGTGCCCGGCTCGGCGCGCTGGCCAGGACGCTCGCCCGGCACCTGCCCGAGCACAGCGTCACCCGCCTGGTCGCCGGCGGCCACCCGCTGGAGATCCGCGGCCACGCCGTCGCCGTGGACGGCGAGCTCAAGCCGCTGCCGCCCGCCCCGATGGCGGTGCTCAAGCGCCTGGCCGAGAAGCCGGGCCACGTGGTGGCCCGCGCCGAGCTGCGCACCGTGCTCCCCGGCGGCCCGTCGCGCGACTCGGCGGAGCACGCCGTCGAGATGGCCGTCACCCGCCTGCGCCGCGCCCTCGGCCCCGCCGGCATCGTCGAGACGGTCGTCAAGCGCGGCTACCGGCTGGCCTGCGACCGCGACGGGGTCGTGTGAGAGGGCGCGCCGCACGGCCCGGCCGGGAGGGGACGTGACGACGCTGGTCCTGGCCGGGCACGGGACCCGCAGCGCGCGGGGGGAGGAGACGATCACCGGGCTGCGGGACCTCGTACGGCGGGCCCGCCCGGGCAGCCGGGTCGAAACGGCCTTCCTGGAGATCAGCTCACCCCTGCTGGCCGAGACGCTCCCCGGCCTGCCGGGCCCGGTGGTCGTGGTCCCGCTGCTGCTGGCGGGCGGCTATCACGTCCACATCGACCTGCCCTCGGTGGTCGCCGGGGCCCGGCCCGACGCGCTGGTGGCGGCCCCGCTCGGGCCGGACCCGCTGCTGGCCGCCATCCTGGCCAGGAGGCTGGCGGGCAGCGGGCTGCGGCCCACCGACTCGGTCGTGCTGGGCGCGGCGGGCTCCTCCGACCCGGCCGCGCTGGCCGACGTCCGGGCCGCGGCCCGGCTGCTCGCGGTGCGGCTGTCGCGCCCGGTCACGGCGGCCTTCGCCGCGACGGGCACCCCCTCGATCGAGGAGGCGCTGCGACGCCTGCGCTCCGGCCCGGCGCCCCGGATCGCGGTGGCCTCCTATCTGGTGGCCCCCGGCTTCTTCCAGGACCGTCTGGAGTCCTCCGGCGCGGACCTGGTCAGCGCCCCGCTGGGGGTGGACGCCGACCTGGCCGCGCTGATCTGGGCCCGGTGCGATCAGGCCCGCTGGAGGTCCAGCCGCAGCTCGCGGACGATCTCCTCGGCGCTGGTGTCCCGCGAGGGCAGGCTGTCGGCGCCGACGAGCATCTCGTAGTAGGCGTGGCGCAGGCATCCGGCCAGCAGCAGCCGGGCGCTGGCGAGGGGGTCGACCTCGGGTGAGACCCGGCCCGCCCGCTGCTCGGCCGCCAGATACTCGGTCAGCGGGACGACCTCCGACATCGGGCCGATCTCGGTGTCGCGCAGCGCCTCGCGGAAGCGGACGGTGACCGAGGGGGAGCTGAAGGCGGGCAGCGCCGCCGCCTGGACCTCGGCGTAGTAGTCGATGCCGGCGCGGGCGATGGGCAGCAGGTTGTCGCTGACCCGTCCCTTGCCGACCAGGTGCATCAGGTCGTCGAGGATGCGGAGCCAGACCGGGAGCCGGTCCTGGAGCAGGGCGAGGAACATGTCGACCGCATGTCCGGGCTGGTTGCCCCGCAGGTATGCGTATGGGGCGGAGCTCTCGCCCTCCTCGCGTTTCATGAATACGGCCATCTCAAGAACGCGGCGTCGCGTCTCCTGAGCTTTCTGGTAAGGGTCGAGCTGTGGAGTCGCCATGGTTGCCCTAACGTGCGCAGTCACATGGACAATGTGCGTCATGGTGATGGCGCGGATCACCGATGTTTACAGAGCCGTGTTTCTCCTGGGTGTGCAATTGTTGCCGGCCGGTCTTCCAAGTCGGTGCGAGTCGGGCGGACCGGGTGGGCACCGATTATCGCCGGGAACCGCTGGAAAAGGGAGCGAACAGAGATAACGGTGTGCTGTGTGCTTCAGCTGTCGCCGTCACGGTCACGGCGGCGCAGGTAGCGCTCGAACTCCGCGGCGATGGCGTCGCCGCTCGCCTCCGGCAGCTCGGCGGCGTCCTTGCGCTCCTCCAGCTCCTTGACGTATTCGGCGACCTCGCTGTCCTGTGATGCCAGCTCGTCCACGCCGTGCTCCCAGGCCCGTGACTCCTCGGCCAGGGCGCCCAGCGGCATCGGGATGTCGAGGAGGTCCTCCATCCGGCTGAGCAGCGCCAGGGTGGCCTTGGGGTTGGGCGGCTGGGCGACGTAGTGCGGCACCGACGCCCACAGCGACACCGCGTGGATCCCGGCGGTCCCCAGGGCGTGCTGGAGGACGCCGACGATGCCGGTCGGCCCCTCGTAACGGCTCAGCTCCAGGTTGATCGCCCGGGCCAGGCCCTCGTCGGTCGCCGAGCCCACGATCGGCACCGGGCGGGTGTGGGGGGAGTCGTTGAGGAGCGCGCCGAGCAGCACCGCCAGCTCCACCCCCAGCTCGCGGCAGACCACGATGATCTCTTCGCAGAAGGCGCGCCACCGCATGTTGGGCTCGATGCCGCGCAGCAGCACCACGTCGCGGTCCAGGCCCGGCGGCCGGGCCACCGACAGCTTGGTGGTCGGCCAGGTGATGGAGCGGGTCAGCCCCTCACCCATCTCGACGATGGGACGGGTGACCTGGAAGTCGTAGTATTCCTCGGGGTCGAGGGAGACCAGCGGGGTGGCCTTCCACTCGTCCTCGAGGTGGGCGATGACTCCGCTCGAGGCCTCGCCCGCGTCGTTCCACCCCTCGAACGCGGCGATCAGCACCGGGTCGACGAGCTCGGGTAGACCCTCGAGTTCGATCACGCGCCGCCTCCTTCTGGGCTCGCCTTACTATCCGGCTAAGCCTATGCGCTGAGGAGGCCTTTACGTCACCTTCCGGAAGTGGTGTGAACGATCAGCACGTCACAGCCCGCCCGCTGCGAGACGCTGGAGGGCACCGAGCCCAGCAGCCGCCCGGCGAGGCTGTTGAGCCCCCGGTTGCCGATGACGAGCAGATCGGCCCCGCGCCGCTCGGCGAGGGAGACGAGAACGTCCACCGCGTCGCCCTCCTCGGCGGCCAGCTCGATCGTCCGGGCGCCGGCGGCCACCGCGTGCTCCCGGGCGGCGCGCAGGGCGTCGTCGGCGGGCGTGGAGCCGCTCACCTTGTAGGACAGCTCGCCCAGGGCGTCGGCGGCCGCGCTGCGCTCACGCTCCCGCATGGGGGCGTAGGCGCAGGCCAGGACCAGGGTGGCACCGGTCGCGGCGGCCAGGGAGGCGGCCGAGGTGACCGCGCGGAAGGAGGAGGGGGAGCCGTCGGTGCCGACGACAACGGTGCGGTAGGACGCCATCGATCGCCTCGCAGGGTAATTGGACCGTTAGTGCAATTACTACAAGAACAATCAGGAAGAATAACGTCTGGGCGCTTCCCAGTAAGCTTTCTCTCATGACTAGCAGACCGTCTTTCCGTGAAGTCCTGGCCGAGCGCGTGATGGTCGCCGACGGGGCCATGGGAACGATGCTGCAGGCGCACGACGTCACCCTGGACGACTTCGAAGGTCACGAGGGCTGCAACGAAGTGCTCAACGTCACCCGTCCCGACATCGTGCGGGCCGTGCACGACGCCTATTTCGAGGTCGGCGTCGACTGCGTCGAGACCAACACCTTCGGCGCCAACCTCGCCGCCCTCGGCGAATACGACATCTCCCAGCGGACCTACGAGCTGTCGGAGGCCGGCGCCCGGGTCGCCCGCGAGGCCGCCGACCACTGGTCCGCCACCAGCCACCCCCGCTACGTGCTCGGCTCGATCGGCCCCGGCACCAAGCTGCCCACCCTCGGGCACAAGCCGTACGGCGTGCTGCGCGACGCCTACTACGACAACGCGGCCGGCCTCATCGCCGGCGGCGCCGACGCGCTGATCATCGAGACCTGCCAGGACCTGCTCCAGGTCAAGGCCGCCGTCATCGGGGCCAAGCGGGCCATCGCCGACTCCGGCCGCGACGTGCCGGTCATCGCCCAGGTCACCGTGGAGACCAACGGCGCGATGCTGCTCGGCTCGGAGATCGGCGCCGCGCTCACCGCGATCGAGCCGCTCGGCGTCGACGTCATCGGCCTCAACTGCGCCACCGGCCCCGCCGAGATGAGCGAGCACCTGCGCCACCTGTCCAGGCACGCCCGCCTGCAGCTGTCCTGCATGCCCAACGCGGGCCTGCCCCAGCTGACCGCCGACGGCGCCTACTACCCGCTCACCCCCGCCGAGCTCGCCGACGCCCACGAGAACTTCACCCGGTCCTTCGGGCTGTCGCTGGTCGGCGGCTGCTGCGGCACCACCCCCGAGCACCTGCGCCAGGTGGTCGAGCGGGTGCGCGGCAACGAGCACGCCCCCCGCCGCCCGCGCCCCGAGTCCGGGGCCGCCTCGCTCTACCAGCACGTGCCCTTCCGCCAGGACACCTCCTACCTGGCGATCGGCGAGCGGACCAACGCCAACGGCTCCAAGGCCTTCCGCGAGGCGATGCTCGCCGAGAACTGGGAGGAGTGCGTCGAGATCGCCCGCTCCCAGGCCCGCGACGGCGCGCACATGCTCGACCTCTGCGTCGACTACGTGGGCCGCGACGGCGTCAAGGACATGAAGGAGCTGGCCTTCCGCTTCGCCACCGCCTCCACGCTGCCGATCGTGCTCGACTCCACCGAGCCCGCGGTCCTGGAGGCCGGCCTGGAGATGATCGGCGGCCGGGCGATCATCAACTCGGTCAACTACGAGGACGGCGACGGCCCCGACTCGCGCTTCACCAAGATCATGAAGCTGGTCCGGGCGCACGGCGCGGCCGTCATGGCGCTGACCATCGACGAGGAGGGCCAGGCCCGCACCGCCGAGTGGAAGGTCAGGGTCGCCACCCGCATCATCGAGGACCTGACGGCCAACTGGGGCATGAACGTCGAGGACATCCTCATCGACACCCTCACCTTCCCCATCGCCACCGGCCAGGAGGAGACCCGCCGCGACGGCGTGGAGACGATCGAGGCCATCCGCGAGCTCAAGCGGCGCTACCCGGGCGTGCAGACCGTGCTCGGCCTGTCCAACATCTCCTTCGGTCTCAACCCGGCCGCCCGCATCGTCCTCAACAGCGTCTTCCTCAACGAGTGCGTCAACGCGGGCCTCGACTCGGCCATCGTGCACGCCTCCAAGATCCTGCCGATGGCGCGCATCCCCGACGAGCAGCGCCAGGTGGCCCTGGACATGGTCTACGACCGCCGCCGGGAGGGCTACGACCCGCTGCAGCGGTTCATGGAGCTGTTCGAGGGCGTGGACGCCGCCTCGGTCAAGGCCGACCGGGCCGCCGAGCTGCTCGGCCTGCCGCTGTGGGAGCGGCTCAAGCGCCGCATCGTCGACGGCGAGCGCAAGGGCCTGGAGGCCGACCTCGACGAGGCGCTGGCCCGGCGGCCGGCTCTGGAGATCGTCAACGACGTGCTCCTCGACGGCATGAAGACCGTCGGCGAGCTGTTCGGCTCCGGGCAGATGCAGCTGCCGTTCGTGCTCCAGTCCGCCGAGGTCATGAAGACCTCCGTGGCCTATCTGGAGCCGCACATGGACCGGGTCGAGGGGGAGACCAAGGGCCGCATCGTGCTGGCGACCGTCAAGGGCGACGTGCACGACATCGGCAAGAACCTGGTCGACATCATCCTGTCCAACAACGGCTACGAGGTCGTCAACCTCGGCATCAAGCAGCCGGTGTCGACGATCCTGGAGGCGGCCGAGGAGAAGAACGCCGACGTCATCGGCATGTCCGGGCTGCTGGTGAAGTCCACGGTCATCATGAAGGAGAACCTCGAGGAGATGAACTCCCGGGGCATCTCCCAGCGCTTCCCCGTCCTGCTCGGCGGCGCCGCCCTGACCCGCGCCTACGTGGAGCAGGACCTCGCCGAGCTGTTCCAGGGCGACGTCCGCTACGCCCGCGACGCCTTCGAGGGACTGCGCCTGATGGACGCCTTCATGGCCGTGAAGCGCGGCGAGGCCGGCGCGAGCCTGCCGCCGCTGCGCGAGCGGCGGGTCAGGACCGGCGCGACGCTGGTGCGGACCCCGGAGGCGGAGCTGCCCGCCCGCTCCGACGTGGCCGCCGACAACCCTGTCCCGAAGGCCCCCTTCCTGGGGGAGCGGATCGTCAAGGGCATCCCGCTGGCCGACTACGCCGCGTTTCTGGACGAGCGGGCGACGTTCATGGGCCAGTGGGGCCTCAAGGCCGCGCGCGGCGGCGACGGGCCCTCCTACGAGGAGCTCGTCGAGACCGAGGGCCGGCCGCGCCTGCGGATGTGGCTGGAGCGGATGCAGACCGAGGGCCTGCTGGAGGCGGCCGTCGCCTACGGCTACTTCCCGTGCGTCAGCGACGGCGACTCGCTGATCATCCTCGACGACGCGGGCAACGAGCGGACCAGGTTCACCTTCCCGCGCCAGCGCCGTGACCGTCACCTGTGCCTGTCGGACTTCTTCCGGTCCAAGGACTCCGGCGAGGTCGACGTGGTCGCCTTCCAGGTGGCCACCATGGGCAACCGGGTCTCCGAGGCCGCCGCCGAGCTGTTCGCCAAGGACGCCTACCGCGACTACCTCGAACTGCACGGCCTGTCGGTGCAGCTCACCGAGGCGCTCGCGGAATACTGGCACGCGCGGGTCCGCAGCGAGCTGGGGATCGGCGGTGACGAGTCGCTGGAGGACATGCTGAAGGTCAACGTCACCGGCTGCCGCTACTCCTTCGGCTACCCCGCCTGCCCCAACCTGGAGGACCAGGTCCAGCTCATGGAGCTGCTCAACCCCTCCCGGATCGGGGTGAACCTGTCGGAGGAGTTCCAGCTCCACCCCGAGCAGTCGACGTCCGCACTGGTCGTCCACCACCCCGAGGCCAACTACTTCAACGTCTGACCGTAAGGGGTTCTCCGGGGAATGGACGCGGTTCTCTTCGACATGGACGGGCTCCTCGTCGACAGCGAGAAGATCTGGTTCCAGGTCGAGACCGAGGTGATGGAACGGCTCGGCGGCGACTGGGGGCCCGCCGACCAGGAGCACCTGGTGGGCGGCTCGATGCCGTCCACCGTGGCCTACATGCTCAGGGTCTCCGGGGCGAGCGCCCACCCGGAGGAGGTGGCGACCTGGATGCTGGAGGGCATGACCGGCAGGCTCGCCGACGGCGTGGAGCTGATGCCCGGCGCCGCCGAGCTGCTGGCGGCCGTACGGCGGGCGGGCCTGCGCACCGCCCTGGTCACCTCCTCGGTGCGGCCGATCGCCGAGGCGTGCCTGAAGGGCATCGGCAGGGGCAACTTCGACCACGTGGTGACCGGCGACGACGTCGCGCGGACCAAGCCCGATCCGGAGCCCTACCTGACGGCGGCCCGGCTGCTGGGCGTGGCCGCGGCCCGCTGCGTCGCGCTGGAGGACTCCCCGAACGGGGTGACCTCGGCCACCGCCGCGGGCTGCCGGGTGGTGGCGGTGCCGAGCGTGCTGCCGATCCCGTCCGCGCCCGGCCGCCTCGTCGTCGACTCCCTGCGCGAGATCGACGTCGACGTCCTGCGGGAGCTGTCGGCCCGGGAACCCTGACCGGACGCCGGGGCGGTGCCCCGTGCGGCTCGGCGGCGAGACGGTGGGGCCGCCGGGCGGTGCCCCGTGCGGCTCGGCGGCGAGACGGTGGGGCGGTGCCCCGTGGCCGGGCACCGGGCGGCGCCCGAGGGTCTTCACGGCCGGGCGCCCGCGTTCCCTCCGCGACCCGGGCGCCTGGGAGTCCCCTAGGGGACGGTCCCGCCGGATCCTAAGGGACGATCCCTCCCCAAGGAGGAGGGACCGTCCCGGTGGGGCGTGCCAGGATGGAACCGGTAAGCCGATACGAGGGGGCGGTCCGCTATGTCGTTCGACCAGATCGCGTGGTTGCCGCTCTGCGCCGGGGTGACCGGGGTGGGGCTGGTGCTGAGTTTCCTGTCGATGCGCCGCCGGGGGGTCGTGGCGGGGCTGCGCGGCGTGGCCTGGTCGCTGCTGCCGCTGGCGGCCTATCTGACCGGTGCGCTGCCCACCCTGTGGCAGATCGGCACGGCGGTCGTCGGATTCTTCGCCGGGGCGGTGTTCAGCCCCATGGTGTGGGCCGGGGTGGCCGTGACCGGACTCTCCCTGGTGCTGTTCCTGGTCACCGGCGTGCTGCGGGGCCGCCGTACGGCCGCCTCCGCCACGCCCGCGGCCCCCGCGGCGGCGCCTCCCGCCGCGCCGGGCAGGCCCGTGACGGCCGGCCAGGCCGCCACACAGCCGCTCCCCAAGCGCCCGGCCGCGCCCGCCGGCAAGCAGCCCGAGCCTGCCCGCAAGCCGGCCGCGGACGATGACTTCTCCGATATCGAAGCCATTCTCAAGCGCCGCGGGATCGGGTGACGCTCAGTCACCTTCCAGTGCAATGTCACGAATCCGAGACAGAAGCAAGACGGCTTACGGACATTCGCCTCAAGATCAAAACAAATGAATTGCACGTGAATCACAGTTGAGCCACATAGCGCCCCAGGGGACTAGTCAGCGCAGATCAGCCCATAGATTCTGCGTCACGAGGCCGTGAAACGGACTCGTAGACTCAGGATGCGGGCCCCCGACCCGGGGGGCGCGTCCATCGGACAACGTCGTCTGGGATCCAGGGGGCCACTGTATGACCGCACCGCTTGACGTCTCCGGGCAGGCCATGGAGGCCCAGCCGGAGGCCGTGCTTCAAGGGGCGGGCGGAAAGGCCATCGAAGGCCGTTCGCTCGGCCAGATCGCCTGGATACGCCTCAAACGCGACAAGGCGGCGATTATCGGCGCCTTCGTCGTGGTCTTCCTGACGCTGGTGGCGGTCTTCGCCGAGCGTCCCTTCGGTGGCCTGATCGCGCTGTTCGGCGACCTGCCGAACATCCCGAACAACGACCTCGTCGACCCGCTGACCGGCGCTCCGACCGGGGCCTGGGGCGGCATCAGCCTGGAGCATCCGTTCGGCCTGGAGCCGGTCAACGGCCGCGACATCTTCGCCCGGATCCTGTCCGGCGCGCAGATCTCGCTGCTGGTCGCCTTCCTCGCCACGCTGGTCTCGGTGGTGCTCGGCTCGCTGCTGGGCGTGCTCGCGGGATACTTCGGCGGCTGGACCGACACCATCATCAGCCGCCTGATGGACATCTTCCTGGCCTTCCCGCTGCTGCTGTTCGCGATCGCCATCGTCGGCGCCGTCCCCGACCAGGCGCTCGGCCTGGAGGGCAACGGCCTGCGGATCGCGGTGATCGTGTTCATCATCGGCTTCTTCAACTGGCCCTACATCGCGCGCATCGTGCGTGGCCAGACCCTGTCGCTGCGCGAGCGCGAGTTCGTGGACGCGGCGCGCTCCCTGGGGGCGGGCAGCCGTTACATCATCTTCCGCGAGATGTTCCCGAACCTCATCGCGCCGATCCTCGTCTACGCCACGCTGCTCATCCCCACGAACATCCTGTTCGAGGCCGCGCTGTCGTTCCTGGGCGTGGGCGTGGCCGAGCCGCAGGCCTCCTGGGGCGGCATGCTGACCCGCGCGGTGGACTACTACCAGATATCCCCGCACTTCATGATCGTCCCGGGCCTCGCGATCTTCATCACCGTGATGGCCTTCAACCTGCTGGGCGACGGGCTCCGGGACGCCCTCGACCCTCGGGCCCGGTAGCGGCAACGCTTCCGCTCCTCTATATCACCGTCACTCATGACAAGGGGTGTACAACCACGATGAGGAAGACCAACGCTCTGGCGCTCGCCGCGCTGGGCACTGCGCTGACCATGGGTCTGGCCGCCTGCGGCGGCACGGCCGGTGGCGGTGGCAACACGAGCTCCGGGGACAAGGGCACCGGTGCCGCCGGATCGGGCGCCAAGCACAACGACGGCTACACCAAGGTCGTCAACGCCTCCGACGCCAAGGGCGGCACGCTCAAGTTCGCCCTGTCGGACGAGCCCGACTCCATGGACCCGGGTAACACCTACTACGCGTGGAACTGGAACTTCTCGCGTCTGTACTCCCGCCCGCTGATGACCTACGCCGCCGCGCCGGGCGAGGCGGGCCTCAAGCTCGTCCCGGACCTGGCCGAGGGCCCCGGTGTGCCGAGCGAAGACGGCAAGACCTGGACCTACAAGCTCAAGAAGGGCATCAAGTACGACGACGGCACCGAGGTCAAGGCCGCGGACGTCAAGTACGCCATCGCCCGCAGCAACTTCACCTCCGAGCTCACCGACGGCCCGAAGTACTTCGCCCAGTACCTCGACGCCGGTGACTACAAGGGTCCCTACAAGGACAAGAACCTCGACGACTTCAAGGGTATCGAGACGCCGGACGACTACACCGTCGTCTTCAAGCTCAAGGACCCGTTCGCCGAGTTCGACTTCCTGACGGCCAACCCGCAGTCCGCGCCGGTGCCGCAGGCCAAGGACACCGGTCTCGACTACGAGAAGACCGTGGCCTCCACCGGTCCCTACAAGATCGAGAGCCACGAGGTCGGAAAGCAGTTCAACCTCGTGAAGAACGAGAACTGGGACCCGGCCACCGACACCACCCGCAAGCAGCTGCCGGACCGCATCGAGGTGCAGTTCAAGCAGAACGCCGAGGACATCGACCAGCGTCTGCTCGCCGGGCAGATCCAGGTCGACCTGGCCGGCACCGGTGTCCAGACCGCGGCCCGCGCCAAGATCGTCGCCGACCCCAAGCTGAAGGACTCGACGGACAACCCGTTCACGCCCTTCAACCGCTACGCGATGATGTCGACGGCCGTCAAGCCGTTCGACAACATCGACTGCCGCAAGGCCGTCCAGTACGCCACCGACAAGGTCGCCACCCAGGCGCCGTGGGGTGGCCCGCTCGGCGGCGAGATCGGCACCACCGCGATGACCCCGACCACGGTCGGCTACAAGCAGTTCGACCTCTACCCCAACGGCGCCGACCACAAGGGCGACCTGGCCAAGGCCAAGGAGCACCTGGCGGCCTGCGGCCAGCCGAACGGCTTCACGACCAACATCGCGGTCCGCGGTGACCGGACCAAGGAGGTCCAGGTCGCCGAGGCCCTGCAGGCCTCGCTCGACCGGGTCGGCATCAAGGCCACGATCAAGAAGTACCCCTCGGGTGACTGGAGCGCGCAGTACGCCGGCAAGCCGGAGTTCGTGCACAAGAACAACCTGGGCATCATGATCGCGGGCTGGGGCGCCGACTGGCCGTCCGGCTTCGGCTTCCTGTCGCAGATCGTCGACGGCCGCTTCGTCAAGGCCTCCGGCAACTACAACATGATGGAGCTCAACGACCAGTCGGTGAACGACCTGCTCGACAAGGGCATCCAGACCACCGACACCGCGGCCCGCAACGAGATCTGGGCCGAGGTGGACAAGAAGGTCATGGAGTCGGCGGCGTTCATGTCGTTCGTCTACGAGAAGACCCTGATCTTCCGTCCCGCGAACCTGACCAACGTGTACGTGCACCCCGCCTACGGCATGTACGACTACACGTGGCTCGGCGTCAAGCAGTAGTCCTTCTCTAGCTAGCCAAAGGCAGGTGAAGGCCTGACGGCGCCCGGGAGCGATCCTCCCGGGCGCCCCGGCCGAACGATCGTGGTCGCTTTCATCGTCCGCCGCGTGATCGCGGCCGTGCTGATGCTCGTCATCGTCAGCGTGGCCACTTTCGCGATCTTCTTTCTCATCCCGCGTGCCCTGGGACAGACCCCTGAGGGCATGGCGTCGCGTTACGTCGGGCGGGATGCCACGCCCGAGGCGATCCAGGGCGCTGTCAAGAGACTCCACCTGGACGACCCGCTCATCGTGCAGTACGGCCGGTTCGCCCAGGGCATCGTCGTCGGCCAGGACTACTCGCTCGGTCCGAAGAAGGCCGAGTGCCCGGCGCCCTGCTTTGGCTTCTCCTTCAACAACAACCAGCCGGTCTGGCCGACGCTGCTCGACCGGCTCCCGGCGACCCTGTCGCTCGCCCTGGGCGCGGCCATCACCTGGCTCGCCGTCGGAGTCAGCATCGGTGTCGTCTCCGCGCTGAGACGCGGCACCGCGCTCGACCGCGCGGCCATGACGGTGGCGCTGGCCGGGGTGTCGTTGCCGATCTACTTCACCGGCCTGGTCTCGCTGTCGGTGTTCGCCTACACGCTCGGGATCTTCCCCGGCGGAGGCAGCTACATCGGGCTCACCGAGAATCCGATCATGTGGTTCCAGTCGCTCGTGCTCCCCTGGATCACCCTGGCGTTCCTCTACGCGGCCCTCTACGCCCGGCTCACCCGGGCGGGCATGCTGGAGACGATGGGCGAAGACTACATCCGCACCGCCCGCGCCAAGGGCCTCAAGGAGCGCACGGTGGTCACCAAGCACGCCCTGCGCGCCACGCTGACCCCGATCCTCACCATCTTCGGCCTCGACCTCGGCCTGCTGCTGGGCGGCGCGGTGCTCACCGAGAGCACCTTCTCCATCCCCGGCATCGGTAAGCTGGTCATCGACGCGATCCGGGGCAACGACCTGCCCATCGTGCTGGGTGTGACCCTGTTCGCCGCCTTCTTCATCGTCCTGGCCAACCTCATCGTGGACGTCCTGTACGCGGTGGTCGACCCGAGGGTGAGGCTGTCATGACGACTGCGCCCGACTCCTTCCTGGAGCTGCGCGACCTGCGCATCCACTTCCCGACCGAAGACGGCCTGGTCAAGTCCGTCGACGGCCTGTCCTTCAAGCTCGACCGGGGCAAGACCCTGGGCATCGTGGGCGAGTCGGGGTCCGGCAAGAGCGTGACCAGCCTCGGCATCCTGGGGCTGCACAAGGGCGGCCGGGCCAAGATCTCCGGTGAGATCTGGCTCGACGGCGAGGAGCTCGTCGGCGCGAGCGGCGACCACGTGCGCACGCTGCGCGGCAAGAAGATGGCGATGATCTTCCAGGATCCGCTGTCGTCGATGCACCCCTTCTACACCGTCGGCGCCCAGATCATCGAGGCGTACCGGATCCACCACAACGTCAGCAAGTCGGTCGCGCGCAAGCACGCGATCGACATGCTCGGCCGGGTGGGCATCCCGCAGCCCGACAAGCGCGTCGACAGCTACCCCCACGAGTTCTCCGGCGGCATGCGCCAGCGCGCCATGATCGCCATGGCGCTGTCGTGCGACCCCGAGCTGCTGATCGCCGACGAGCCGACCACCGCCCTCGACGTGACGGTCCAGGCGCAGATCCTCGACCTGATGCTGGACCTGCAGCGCGAGTTCAACTCCGCGCTGATCATCATCACCCACGACCTCGGCGTGGTCGCCGAGCTGTCGGACGACATCCTGGTGATGTACGGCGGCAAGTGCATCGAGTACGGCTCCGCCGAGGACATCTTCTACCGGCCCGAGCACCCCTACACCTGGGGTCTGCTGGGGTCGATGCCCCGCCTGGACCGCGAGCCCACCGAGCGGCTGCTCCCGATCAAGGGCACCCCGCCCTCCCTGATCAACGTGCCGGCCGGGTGCGCCTTCAACCCCCGGTGCACCTACGACGACCGCACCGGTGGCAAGGCCACCACCGAGGTGCCCGAGCTCCTGGAGACCGAGGGCGGTCACCTGGTCCGCTGCCACCTGCCGCGCGCGGAACGGCGGGCCATCTGGGAAAACGAGATCAAGCCGATGATGGAGAGCACGTGACGGTTGATGACAAGGGCGCGGCTGTGACCGATCCCGAGGCGCTGCTGTCCGTCCAGGGGCTGCAGAAGCACTTCCCGGTGACCAAGGGCCTGCTCAAGCGTCAGATCGGCGCGGTGAAGGCCGTCGACGGCGTCAGCTTCGACGTCCGCAAGGGCGAGACGCTCGGCCTGGTGGGCGAGTCGGGCTGCGGCAAGAGCACCACCGGCCGCCTGATCACCCGCCTGCTGGAGCCCACCGGCGGCAAGGTCGTCTTCGAGGGCCACGACATCACGCACATGTCGCAGTCGGCCATCCGGCCGCTCCGCCGCGACATGCAGATGATCTTCCAGGACCCCTACTCGTCGCTCAACCCCCGCCACACGGTGGGCGCCATCGTCGGCGCGCCGTTCCGGATCCAGGGCATCCAGACCGAGCAGGGCACCAAGAAGGCGGTCCAGGAGATCCTGGAGCTGGTCGGGCTCAACCCCGAGCACTACAACCGCTACCCGCACGAGTTCTCCGGCGGCCAGCGCCAGCGCATCGGCATCGCCCGCACGCTGGCCCTCAAGCCCAAGCTCATCATCGCCGACGAGCCGGTCTCCGCCCTGGACGTGTCGATCCAGGCCCAGGTGGTCAACCTCCTGGAGGACCTGCAGAACGAGCTCGACCTGACCTACGTCATCGTCGCGCACGACCTGTCGGTCATCCGGCACATCAGCGACCGGGTCGCGGTCATGTACCTGGGCAAGATCGTCGAGCTGGCCGACCGCAAGGCCCTGTACGAATCGCCCATGCACCCCTACACCAACGCCCTGATGTCGGCGGTGCCCGTCCCCGACCCGGCCCGGCGCAAGGACCGCGAGCGCATCCGGCTCCAGGGCGACGTGCCGAGCCCGCTCAACCCGCCGCCCGCCTGCCGCTTCCACACCCGGTGCTGGAAGGCTCAGGCGGTCTGCAAGACGGTGGAGCCGCCGCTGGTCGAGCTCGCCACCGGCCACCAGGTGGCCTGCCACTTCCCGGAGAACGCGCCGGCGGCCCAGCAGACCGTGGAGGCCGCGACCGCCTGAGCGGCGAGCCGCGCCGATCCGGCCGGTGAACCGCGCGACCTGAGCGCCCGCTGAACGCCTCCGCCGTACGGCGGAGGCGTTCCGGCGTCTTGCAACGCTCCATTGCCGCCCTTGACCGGCGACTGTCACATTTGCGCCACAGCCTCTCGCCGGGGCTGGTCAGCCCCGGCCTCCCCGTGGATCCTGCGATCAAGGTAGGTCCGCATGACGGCCGCGACCCGGCCGCGAGACGGCGATGAGGTGCAGCATGCGACGAGACGGTGTGCCCCTGCGCGGTACGGCGGCGGTGATCGTGGGAACGGCTCTGGCCGTCTCCACGGCGGCCTGTGGCGGTGGAGGCGGTGCGGAGCCGGGAGCCACCGCGACCGACGCGGCGAAGGGCTCGACCCTGATCTTCGCCTCGTCGGCCGATCCCAGCATCCTCGACCCGGCCTACCACAGCGACGGGGAGTCCTCCCGGGTGACCAACCAGATCTTCGAGACGCTGGTGGCGACCGAGAAGGGAGGCACCGGCATCGTGCCCGGCCTGGCGGAGAGCTGGAAGGTCAGCAAGGACGCCAGAACCTACACCTTCACGCTCCGCAAGGGGGTCAGGTTCCACGACGGCGAGCCCTTCGACGCCGCGGCCGTGTGCGCCAACTTCGAGCGCTGGTACAACTTCACGGGGCTCTCGCAGTCCGACTCGGTCTCCTACTACTGGGTGACCGTCTTCCGGGGCTTCGCCAAGAACGAGTCCGACAGCCTGGGCAAGAGCCTGTACGGCGGGTGCGCGGCCAAGGGCGACGGCACCGTGGAGCTCAAGCTCACCGAGCCCTCCGCCGCGGTGCTGTCGGCGCTGACGCTGTCGTCCTTCGGCATCGCCAGCCCCAAGGCGCTGAAGGACTACAAGGCCGACGAGGTGAGCGGGACCGCCGAGTCGCCGCAGTTCACCGGGACCTTCGGCACCGAGCACCCGGTCGGCACCGGGCCGTTCAAGTTCTCCAGCTGGACCCGCGGCGACAAGCTGGAGCTGGTCCGCAACGACGACTACTGGGGCGAGAAGGCCAAGCTCAACAAGATCATATTCCGTCCCATCGAGAAGGCCGCCGACCGGGCGCAGGCGCTGCGCGCGGGCTCGGTCCACGCCTTCGACTACGCCGACCCGGCGGACCTGGAGTCGCTCAAGAGCGCCGGGGTGCAGGTGATCGAGCGGGCCCCGTTCAACCTGGGCTACCTCGGGTTCAGCCAGCGGACCAAGATCATGCAGAACCAGAAGATCCGGCAGGCGATCGCCCACGCGATCAACCGCGAGAACGTGGTGAAGACCAAGTACGGCGCGGGGGCCAAGGTCGCCAACGCGTTCATGCCGGACAGCCTGTGGAGCTACACCGAGGACTTCACCAGATACGACTACAACGTGGACAAGGCCCGGCAGCTCATCGCTGAGTCCGGGGAGAAGGACCCGACGCTGGAGTTCTGCTACCCGAGCGGCGTCAGCCGCGCCTACATGGTCGACCCGGCCGGCAACTTCCAGCTGATGAAGGCCGACCTGGAGGCCGCCGGCTTCAAGGTCACCCCGAAGACCTCGCCGTGGAGCCCCGACTACCTGAACATCTCCCAGGCCGGCGACTGCCCGCTGTACATGCTCGGCTGGAACGGCGACTACGGCGACCCCGACAACTTCCTCGGCACCCTGTTCCAGTCCTTCTCCAGCCAGTGGTCGTTCAGGAACGAGGCGATCTTCAAGGTGCTGGACGACGCCGAACGGGAGCCGGACCAGGCCAAGCGCGAGGAGCTGTACAAGCGGGCGAACGCGCTGATCGCCGAGTTCGTGCCGGGCGTGCCGTACGCGCAGAGCCCCTCGTTCTCGGCCGCGGCCAAGAACGTCCAGGGTTGGGTGCCGAGCCCGGTGCTCAACGACGTCTTCGCCGCGATCTCGCTGTCCTGACAGATGCTCAGGTTCGTCGTCAGACGGCTGGCGCTGCTCGTCCCGATCCTGCTGGGACTGTCGATCCTGCTGTTCCTGTGGGTCAGGGCGCTGCCGGGCGGGCCCGCCGAGGCATTGCTGGGGGAGCGGGCCACACCGGAGGCCGTCGAGCGGGTCAGGAGGCTCTACGGCCTGGACCGCCCCTGGTACGAGCAGTACCTCACCTGGGCGGGCAACGCCCTGCGCGGAGACCTGGGCGTGTCCAGCCGGACCCAGCACCCGGTCCTGGAGGAACTGCTACGGACCTTCCCCGCCACGGTGGAGCTCTCCCTCACCGCGATGATCTTCGCGGTGGGGGTGGGCATCCCCCTCGGCTACTTCGCCGCCCGCCGCCACGGCACCTGGCTCGACCACGTCTCGGTCGCCGGATCGCTGTTCGGCATCACGATCCCGGTCTTCTTCCTGGGCTACATGCTCAAGTTCGTCTTCGCCGAGAAGTTCGGGATCCTGCCCACCGACGGCCGCCAGGACCCGCTGCTCGACACCGCGCACCCCACGGGGTTCTACGTGCTGGACGGGCTGGTCACCGGTAACCTGGAGGCGTTCTGGGACGCGCTGGCGCACCTGGTCCTGCCCGGTGTCGCGCTCGGGACCATCCCGCTGGCGATCGTGGTGCGCATCACCCGCGCCTCCGTGCTGGACGTGCTCCACGAGGACTACGTGCGCACCGCCGAGGCCAAGGGGCTCAGGCGGTCCACGATCCGGGGGCGGCACGTGCTGCGCAACGCCATGCTCCCGGTCACCACGATCGTCGGCCTGCAGGTCGGGCTGCTGCTCGGCGGCGCCGTGCTGACCGAGACCGTCTTCGCCTTCCCGGGTTTCGGCAAGTTCACGGCCGACTCGATCGCGGCCAGGGACTACGCCGTGCTGCAGGGCTTCATCCTGTTCACCGCCGTGGTCTTCGTACTGGTCAACCTGCTGGTCGACATCGCCTACGGGCTCATCGACCCGAGAGTGAGGGTGGCGTGAACGGTCGAGGCGTCCTGGCGAGGTGGGCGGCATGAGCCTGTCCCAGGCCGAGGCGGCCATCGCGCCGGAGGAGGCCGGCGGCGGCCTCGGCCGGCACGCCTGGCGCCGGCTGCGGCGCAACCCCGTCGCGGTCATCGGCGCACTCCTGGTGTTCCTGTTCGTCGCGGTCGCCCTGCTCGCCCCGTGGCTGGCGCCCTTCCCGCCGGACCGGCCGGTCGGCCAGGTCACCCCCACCTCCATCCCGGGCCCGTCCGCCGAGCACTGGTTCGGCCTGGACGACCTGGGCCGCGACGAGCTCACCCGCGTCCTGTGGGGGGCCCGCTGGTCCCTGGTCATCGGCGTGGTCTCGCTGCTGCTCGGCATGGCGGGCGGGCTGCTGCTCGGGCTGCTCGCCGGGACCTTCGGAGGCGTGGTCGACACCGTCGTGATGCGCCTGGTCGACATGGTGCTGTCGGTCCCCGGCCTGCTGTTCGCCATCGGCGTCGCGGCCATGCTGGGGGCGGGGCTGGACGCCGTGATGATCGCCATCGCTGTGGTGAACATGCCGATCTTCGCCCGGCTGCTGCGCGGCCAGATGCTGGCCCAGCGCCAGTCCGACTACGTGCTGGCGGCCAGGGCGGTCGGCGTGCGGCGGCGGCGGATCGTGCTCGGCCACATCCTGCCCAACTCGCTGACCCCGGTCATCGTGCAGGGCACGCTGACCCTGGCCACCGCGATCGTGGACGCGGCCGGCCTGGCCTTCCTGGGCCTGTCCAGCAACGACCCCGGCATCCCCGAATGGGGCCGGATGCTGGCCGACACCCAGCGCTACCTGTCCAGCGCGCCGCTGCTCGCGGTCTTCCCCGGGCTGGCGATCGTCTTCGCGGCGCTCGGCTTCACCCTGCTGGGGGAGTCGCTGCGCGAGGCCCTCGACCCCAAATATCGGCGGTGACGTGTGAGTCTGCTCAAGGTCGAGGACCTGAACGTGGTCTTCCGGCAGCGGGGCCGCGCCGACGTGCGCGCCGTGGACGGTGTCAGCTTCACGGTGGCCCCGGGCGAGACCGTCGGCCTGGTGGGGGAGTCGGGCTGCGGCAAGTCCGTCACCTCCCTGGCGGTCATGGGCCTGCTGCCGCGGCGCGGCGTCCTGGTGGAGGGCGGCGTCGCCTTCGACGGGACCGAGCTGCTCTCCCTGCCCGCCGACAAGCTGCGCGCCCTGCGCGGCCGGGACCTGGCCGTGGTCTTCCAGGACCCGATGACCTCGCTCAACCCGGTGGTGCCCATCGGGGTCCAGGTGGCCGAGGTGCTCGTCCGCCACCGCGCGATGAGCTCGGGCGAGGCACGGCAGGAGGCCGCCGGCCTGCTGCGCCGGGTGGGCATCCCCGACCCTTCGCGGCGGCTGAGGGAGTATCCCCACCAGCTCTCCGGAGGCATGCGCCAGCGCGCGCTGATCGCGACCGCGCTGGCCTGCCGCCCCCGGCTCCTCATCGCCGACGAACCCACCACGGCGCTGGACGCCACCATCCAGGCGCAGATCCTCGAGCTGCTCAAGGCCCTGGTCTCCGACACCGGCACCGCCCTCGTGCTGATCACGCACGATCTCGGGGTGGTCGCCGGGATGTGCGACACGGTGCACGTGATGTACTCCGGCCGGATCGTCGAGCGGGCCCCCCGCCACGAGCTCTTCCGCCGCCCCCGCCACCCCTACACCGGCGGGCTGCTCGCCTCCGTCCCCCGTCTCGACCGGCCGCGCGGCGTACGCCTCGAACCCATCCAGGGCTCGCCCCGCGACACCATCCCCTGGGCGCGGGGCTGCGCCTTCGCCCCCCGCTGCCGCAACCGGATCGCCGAGTGCGCCACCGCGGCCCCCCGACTGCGCGGAGACCCCCATGGCCTGCGCTGCTTCAACCCGCTGGAGGCCGAGGTGGTCACCCCATGAGCCCGGAGCCGCTGCTGTCCGTCCGGGGGCTGAAGGTCCACTTCCCGGTGAGGAAAGGCGTCCTGCTGCAACGGGTCGCGGGCCACGTCCGGGCCGTCGACGGCGTCGACCTCGACGTACGGCGCGGCATGACCTACGGCCTGGTGGGGGAGTCGGGCTGCGGCAAGAGCACGCTCGGCAAGGCCGTGCTCAGGCTGGTGGAGCCCACGGCCGGGACCGTCCTGTTCGACGGCGCCGACGTCGGGACGCTGGGCCCGGAGCGGATGCGCCTGCTCCGGCGGCACATGCAGATGATCTTCCAGGATCCCCTGGCCAGCCTCGACCCCCGCCAGAGCGTGGAGTCGGTGCTCACCGAGCCGCTGCGGGCCCACGGCTTCACCGGCGGCAGGTCCCGGCGGGTGCGCGAGCTGCTCGACCTGGTGGGACTCCCGGCCGCGGCCGCCGGCCGCTACCCCCACGAGTTCTCCGGCGGCCAGCGCCAGCGTGTCGGCATCGCCAGGGCGATCGCCCTCAACCCCGCCCTGATCATCGCCGACGAGCCGGTCTCCGCCCTGGACGTCTCGATCCAGGCCCAGATCGTCAACCTGCTGGAGGACCTGCAGGAGCAGCTCGGCCTCACCTACATCGTGGTCGCCCACGACCTGGCGGTGGTGCGCCACGTCAGCGACGTCATCGGCGTGATGTATCTCGGCGCGCTGGTGGAGGAGGCCTCCTCCGACGAGCTGTACGCCGAGCCGCTGCACCCCTACACGATCGCGCTGATGTCGGCGATCCCGATCCCGGACCCCGAGGTCGAGGAGCGCAGGCGGCGGATCCTGCTCACCGGGGACCTGCCGTCCCCGGTGGACGTCCCGGCCGGCTGCCGCTTCCACACCCGCTGCCCGTTCCGCCGGCCGGAGCGGTGCGCCGACGAGCCGCCCGAGCTGCGGGAGATACGTCCCGGCCGCAAGGTCGCCTGCCACTGGGCCGAGGAGATCGCGGCCGGGAGCATCCAGGCCGCCGCGAGCGCCCACGACCCCACCGCGACGGAGGTGGGCACCCCCGTCACCTCGGCCTGGACCTGACCGGGCGGGGGCGGCCCGGCATCCCGGCATCCCGGCATGGGCCCGTGCCCGCCGCCCGACAGGCGCGACCGGGTGGGGTCCGGCCGGGTGGCCCGTCGGGCGGGTCCGTCGGCACAGTGCGGGCGTGAGCGGGCGGAGGCCCGGCCGGATGGCTGCCCGTGGGGCGGGCCCGTCAGCCCAGCGCGGACATGACCGGCGCGAAGAACCGGCTCCGGTCGCCGGGCAGGGACTCCCCGCCGGCGACCATGTCCGAGGTCCGCATCCCCGCGACCACCCCGTGCCCGGCCAGCCACCGCGCCAGCGGCGCGTTACGGTCCTCGATCTCCAGCCGGACCGGGCCGTCGACCTGGGAGGCGAGATCGGCTATCAGGGACCGGGCGTCGGCGGGGCTCGCCGCGATCACCGGCCCGACGACCGTGCTGCCCACGTTGCGCCACATCCCGGCGTACCCCGAGATCCCCCGCCCGCCCTCGATCACCCGGAGCTGCTCGGCGAAGCCCGCGTACCTCGCCAGGAGGGCGGACCTGTCGGCGCCGACGACCTCGGCGTCGAGGTCGGCGATCGCCTTCAGGTCCTCGGGGGAGGCGGCGCGGGACGTGCCGGACGCCTGCCCGGTGAAGGTCCCCAGATGCATGGCGACCCCACCCGTCACCCGGAAGCCGAGCCGCTCGTAGAGAGGGCGGCCCATCTCGGTCGCGTTCAGGAAGACGGTCGCGCCGCGCGCCTGCTCCAGCACATGGCCGATCAGACGCCTGCCCAGCCCCCGCCCCCCGTGACGCGAGGCCACCAACACCATGCTGACCGCCGCGGTGCGCGTGCCGTAGCGGGTCAGTACGGCGGAGGCCACCAGTTCCCCGTCCGGGTCGACGATCCCGTAGCCCTCCCCGCCCTGGAGCAGGAAGAGCCACTTGCGCTCCTCACGCGACCACCGCCGGTCCTCCGCGAGCCGCAGGCAGGCGCCGAGGTCGTCAGGGTCCAGTCCACGTATGATCATCAAAAGCCTCCAAGGCTCACGAGCGCTCCTGCGGCGGTGCCGAGGAGCATGGCGGGCAGGAATCCGAGGCGCCGGGCGGCCAGCCCCGCCACGACGGCGGCGACGGCCAGGTGGACCGCCGGACGGCCGGCGGGCGCCGCCTGGACGGTCACGACGGCGGCCAGCAGCGCCACCGGCAGCAGGGCGGTGAACAGACTCCAGCGCCCGTCCACCCCGGCCCGGGCGGCCGTGCTCACCCCGGCCAGCCGGAGCAGGTAGGTCACGGCGGCCAGCCCCGCGACGAACAGCAGAACGACGCTCACGTGGCCTCCACGGGGGTCGGGGTGGTCGGCCGGGCCCTGCTGTGAGCAGGGGCGCGGACGGGGCCGTGGGCGGGCGGGACGGCGTTCACGCGGACCTCACCAAGGCCGGGACGGCGGCCAGCGCGGCGACGAGGATCGGCAGGCCCGGTGGCAGCCACCACGACGCCACCAGCGCCAGGGCCGCGGCCCCCGCGGCGACCGCCGTCTGGCGGCGGGTGCGGAGCAGGGGGACGAGCAGCGCGGCGAAGGCCGCCACGGCGGCCCCGTCCACCGCTCCCCGGGCTCCGGCCGGCAGCACCGAGCCGAGCACCGCCCCGGCGGCCGTGCCGCCCACCCAGCCGGTGAACAACACCATCCCGACCAGCAGGAACGTCCGCCTGCGCGCGGCCGGGACCCCGCGTGACACCGCGGCCGCCACTGATTCGTCGGAGACCAGGTGCGCGGCCAGCCACCGGCCCCACCTGGTCCGGAAGACGTCGCCCAGCGCCAGCCCGAACGCGGTCAGCCGCAGATTGACCAGCGACGCGGCGACCACCGCCGCGGCCACCGCGCCGCCGCCCGGCCCGACGGCCCCCGCCGCGCCGCCCAGCGCCTCGGAGGCGCCGCCGCCCAGCGCGGTGAGCCCGACGATCTGGCTGCCGCCGGCGTGCACCACGGCGCTGGCCAGCACCGCCTCCCACGCGGACCAGCCCTGCTCCACCGCCGCCGCGCCGAACACCGCCGAGTAGGTGGCCGCCCCCGCCGCCGCGCCCAGCGCGAGCCCGAGGTCCGACCGCGTGTCACCCGGTGGGGTCTCCACGTCCGGCAGGGGCCCGAGGTCCGGTCGTGTGCCGCCCGGCGCGGATCCGAGGTCCGACCGTGTGTCACCTTGTGGGATCTGCGTGTCCGGCGCGGATCCGGGGGCCGGTCGCGTGTCGGCCCGCCGGGACCCGGCGTCTGGTACGGGGGCGCCGGGCGGCGCCGGAGGGGCGGTGGCCGGATCGGCCTGACTCCGCCGCCCGGTCTCGGACGTCCGTGCGCCCGGCTGGTCTGTCATGGGTCAACCGTCGGCCGGGGAGCTCGGCCCGGGTTAATAGTTTGCGGCTATGCCGATAGCCGATGGCTATCCTTGCGGAATGGACGTCACTTTGCCGGCCGTGCGGGCGTTCGTCGCGGTGGCCCGCACCGGATCGTTCCGGGAGGCGGCCATCTCGCTCGGGGTCAGCCAGCCCACCGTGAGCACCGCCGTGAAGCGGCTGGAGGCCACCGCCGGGCGGCGGTTGCTGGTCCGCGACCGCGACGGCGTGCGCCTGACCGAGCTGGGCGGCCGGGTGCTGGCCCACGCGGCGGCGGTGACGGCCGCCGCCGACGAGCTCACGGCTCTGCTGACCGGGGGCGACACCGAGCTGACCGTGGGCTTCATGGGCGAGGCGGCCGGCGCGCGCACCTCCCGGCTCCTCGACGGCGTGCGGCACGTCTCCGGCGGGCGGGTGCGGCTGCGCCGTTTCGACTTCGACGACCCGGCCTGCGGCCTGCTGACTGGGGCCAGCGACCTGGCCGTGGTGTGGCCGCCGCTGACCACCGGCGACGCCCTGGACACACTGATCCTCGGCAGCGACCGGCGGGCCGTCGCGGTGCCGGTCGGCGACCCGCTCGCCCGGCTGCCCGTGGCCGGCCCCGCCGACCTGGCCGGCCGCGTCTGGGTGGTGCCCCGCAGCCCCGACCCGGTCTGGCGGGCCTTCCGCCACCCGGCCTTCATCGGGGTGACGGACATCGCGGGCGAGGTCGGCTCCTCCGCGATCGAGGAGACCCTGGAGCTGGTCGCGTCCGGCCAGGGCGTCGCGCTGCTCTCGGAGGGCACCGACGAGCACTACGCCCGCGCCGGAGTGGTGTTCGTCCTGCTGGCCGACGATTGCCGCTGCACCACCGCCGTCGCCTGGCGGCGTGCCGACACCCGGCCGGTGCTCGCCCGGATCCTCGCCGGGCTCCGCTCCGGGGCACTCCTGCCGCAGGGAGGCTAGGGGATGGCGCCCGGGGTGATCAGACCGGTCTCGTAGGCCAGGACCACCGCCTGGACGCGGTCGCGCAGGCCGAGCTTGGTGAGCACGTTGCCGACGTGGGTCTTGACCGTCGTCTCGCTCACCACGAGCTCGGCGGCGATCTCCGCGTTCGACATGCCCCGGGCGATCAGCCGCAGCACCTCCATCTCACGCTCGGTGAGCCGGTCCAGGCGGGCCGGGGTGGACTGCTGGTGCGCCGAGGGCAGGCGCGCCCCGAACCTGTCCAGCAGCCGCCGGGTCACGCTCGGCGCGACGATGGCGTCGCCCGCCGCGACCACCCGGATGGCCTGCACCAGCTCGTCGGGCGGGACGTCCTTGAGCAGGAAGCCGCTGGCCCCGGCGCGCAGCGCCTCGACGATGTATTCGTCCAGGTCGAAGGTGGTCAGCACCAGCACCCTCGGCACGTGGGCCCCGCCGGTGGCCTCCCGGACGATCCGGCGGGTCGCCTCTATGCCGTCCACGCCCGGCATCCGGATGTCCATCAGCACCACGTCGGGCATCAGCGCGCGCGACTGGTCCTGGGCGGCCTTGCCGTCCCCGGCCTCGCCCACCACGGTGACGTCCGGCTCGGCCTCCAGGATGAGCCGGAAACCGGTGCGCAGCAGTGGCTGGTCGTCCACCAGTAACACTCTGATCGTCATCACACGTCCTTGAGGGGAAACCGGGCATTGACCTCGAACCCGCCCTCTGGACGCGGGCCGATCCTCAGGATTCCACCATAGAGGGCCACACGCTCACGGATGCCGACCAGCCCGTGCCCGGTCCGGCCGGTGGCGGGGGCGGGCGGCTCGGCGCCGCGGCCGTCGTCCTCGACCTGTACGGCCAGCTCGCCCGGGCCCTGCCGTACCGTCACCCAGGCGCGGGCCCGGGGCCCCGCGTGTCGCAGGCTGTTGGTCAGCGCCTCCTGGACCAGCCGGTAGGCGGCCAGGTCGACACCGGGCGGCAGCGGACCTCCCTCGGCCTCGATCCACAGCTGCGTCCGCAGGCCCGCCTCGCGCATCTGGTCGACCAACGTGGGGATCTCCTGCACCCCCGGCTGCGGGCTGCGCTCGGCGGGCGCCGCGTCGGTCCTGAGCACGCCCACGATGTTGCGCATCTCGGCCATCGCGGTCCGGCCCATCTCCTCGATCGCCGACAGCGCCTCCCGGGCGCCGTCGGGGTTGGTGGCCAGCACCCGGCGCGCCGCCGAAGCCTGGACGGTCATCACGCTCACGTGGTGGGCGACCACGTCGTGCAGCTCACGGGCGATGCGGGAGCGCTCCTCGGCCCTGGCCGCCCGCGTGTCGGACTCCCGGGCCCGTTCCGTCCGGGCGGCCCGCTCGCGCAGCTCGGCGAGGTAGGCCCGGCGCAGCCGGGCGCTCCGGCCGGCGATCCACAGGGTCATGGTCAGCACGGCCACGAACAGGTGGGCCGTCCGGTCGGCGGGCCCGGTGACCGTCACCGCCAGGAGGGCGCGGCAGGTCAGGCTCAGCGCCAGCGCGCACAGGCTGAGCGCCAGGCCGCGGTGGGCGGCGACCGTGTAGACCAGCACCAGCGCGGCCACCCAGAGCAGGGAGCCGCTCTGGTCCAGCGACGCCAGCGTCACCTCGACGAGGACGACCAGGAAGAGCATCGCGAACGGCCGGCTGCGGCGCAGCGCCGTGGACAGGCAGCCGGCCACGGTCAGGACGAGGCTCAGCGCGCCGGGCTCCCGGAGCCCGGCAGGGGCGTCGAAGCCGGCCAGGGAGGGGGCGTAGGCGCAGGGCACCGCGGCGGCCGCCAGCATCCCCGCCAGGACGGCGTCGGGGATCAGCGGGTGTCGGTGGAGCCAGGCCCGCAGGCCGTCCGGGGTGTTGCGCACACAATCAATTTAGGCGTCCCACCCTCACAGCCACCCTGCTGCAGGGGGATATCGCCCTCATCCCCACGGATGACCCGCGGGAATCCGTGCTGTGGACCGGCCCGGCGCCGGACGCCGTCCCCAGGGCCTCTCACGCCCTCGCGCGCCGGCCCGTGCCGCTCAGAGCTCGTCGGTGGCGGCCCTGGGCGCGCCGCGGGTGCTGCGCACGGTGTCGCCGGGCTGCCGCTCGGGCAGCGGCGGGGGAGTGCCGCCGAACTCCGGGCACAGCTCCTTGTAGCTGCACCAGTCGCACAGGCGGCCGGGCCTGGGGGGCCACTCGCCGGTCTCCATCGCCCGCTCGATGGCCGTCCACAGGGCCTGCACCTTGCGCTCGGTGGCGCGCAGGTCGGCCTCGTCGGGGGCGTAGCGCAGCACCTCGCCGCCGCCCCCCAGATACATCAGCTGCAGCAGGCGGGGCACCGAGCCGTGCAGCCGCCACAGTGTCAGCGCGTAGAACTTCATCTGGAACAGCGCCTTGGCCTCGAAGGCCGGCCCGGGCGCGCTGCCGGTCTTGTAGTCGACCACGCGCACCTCGCCGGTCGGCGCGACGTCCAGCCGGTCGATGTAGCCGCGCAGCATCAGACCGCTGTCGAGCACCGCCTCCACATACAGCTCGCGCTCGGCGGGCTCCAGGCAGGTGGGGTCCTCAAGGGTGAAGTAGCGCTCCAGCATGGAACGGGCCTGGGCCAGCCACTGGGCCTGCTCCCGCTCGTCGGCGAACATGCCGCCGTAGGAGGGGTCCTCGGCCAGCATCCTGCGCCACTGCGGCTCCAGCAGCTCCAGGGCCGCGGCGACCGTGCGCCCGGGGGCGGGGAGGTCGTAGAGGCGTTCCAGCACCGAGTGGACCATCGTGCCGCGCACCGCGGCGGGTGACGGCGGCTCGGGCAGCCGGTCGATCACCCGGAAGCGGTAGAGCAACGGGCACGTCATGAAGTCACCGGCGCGGGAGGGCGACAGCGCTCCGATGATCGTGGGCTCGGTCAGTGACATGTCCGCACTGTAGGTCACACTGACGACAGTTTGTGCTCAAGGTGGCCTCGCGACGTCTGCGGTTGGCCCGATGGCGCGTAGCATCAAGGCCGAAGGCGCAGCGAACGAGGAGTGGTGAGCCAGCGGTGAGCAGCGAGAGCCCGCGTCAGGACAGCCCAGGGCTGCGGATGGGCCGGCCGTTCGGCATCCCGGTCTACGTCTCGCCGACCTGGCTCATCGTGGCGGCGTTCATCACCTTCACCTATCAACCCATCGTGATCGCCCAACTGCCCGAGCTGGGCGTCCCGACGACCTACGCCGTGGCGCTGCTGTTCGCGGTGCTGCTGTACGTGTCGGTGCTGCTGCACGAGCTGGCGCACTGCGTGGTCGCCAGGATGTACGGCCTGCCGGTCCGCCGCATCACGCTCTACCTGCTCGGCGGCGTCTCGGAGATCGAGCGCGAGCCGGAGACCCCGGGCCGGGAGTTCATGGTGGCCTTCGCCGGGCCGCTGCTCTCGCTCGGGCTGGCCGGGATCGGGTTCGCCGCCTACCAGGTCATCGACCCGGGCACCATCCTCGGGGTGCTGACCTTCCAGCTCTGGTTCGCCAACCTGATCGTCGGGATCTTCAACCTCCTGCCGGGGCTGCCGCTCGACGGCGGGCGCATGCTCCGCGCCGGGGTCTGGAAGGTCACCCGCAACCCCGGCTCGGGCACGATCGCCGCCGCCTGGGTGGGCCGTGTGCTGGCCGTCGTCCTGGTCGCGGTGCCCGTCGGCCTGGCGCTGATGAGCGGGCAGACGCCGGGCTGGGAGCTCATCTGGTCGGTGCTGCTGGCCTCCTTCATCTGGCTCGGCGCCACCCAGGCGCTGCGCGGGGCCCGGGTCCGCGCCCGCATCCCGCAGGTCAACGCCCGCGCCCTGGCCCGGCGGGCCATCGCGGTGACCGGCGACGTGCCGCTGGCCGAGGCCCTGCGCCGGGCCGCGGAGGCCCAGGCGGGCGCGATGGTGGTGGTCGACCACGAGGGCCGCCCGACGGGGATCGTCAACGAGGTCGCGGTGGAGTCCACCCCGGAGAACCGCCGCCCCTGGGTGACGGCCGGCTCGCTGGCGCGCAGCCTCGAACCGTCGCTGGTGCTGGCCGCCGACCTGTCGGGGGAGTCCCTGATCGACGCCATGCGCGAGGCCCCGGCGGGGGAATACCTCCTCGTGGAACGCGGCGGTGAGATCTTCGGAGTGCTGGCCACGTCGGATGTGAACCGGGTGTTCAGCGGGGTCTGAGCGAACCATCGGGGGACTTCGGGCGTCTCACTGGATGCGCGCTGTGACGAGGCGGCGGTGCGGGGGGAAGAACGCACCTTCCGTCCTCTCGTTTTCGGTGCGCACCACGACTAGTGTTCTGGACGACCTGACCGGTTGGCCATGTAGCTAAGGGACGCACAATTGGCACCCCCCAACACGCCGGCGCCCGCCGGTGACCTCACTCCGGAGCTGATCAACACGCCCGAGTGGAGCGATCAGCTGGTCGCCGCAGCCGGAATCCCCATGTACGACATCCCGTTCCTGACGGTCGGCGGTGGCATGGGCTCCTTCGTGACGCTGGACTACCTGCGCATCTACGGCGTGCCCACCTCCCAGATGCGGGTGGTCTCCAACATCGACCATCCGTGGCAGACCTACGAGTTCCTGACCAGGTGCTCGCAGATCCCCCGTTCCGAACGGATCCGCTCCGACTCCTCCTCGCGCCCCGACAACCTCTGGGGCTTCCCCTCCTACGCCCTGCAGGAGACCTGGACCGACAAGACCCCGGCCTACCTGTGGCAGCTGCTGACCGAGCCGCTCCTGAACGACTACTGGACGCCGCGCGCCGGCACGGTCTTCGAGAGCCTCGAACGCGAGGCCAAGCGCATCAACTACTGGGACATGCTGGTCAAGGGCCAGGTCCGGATGGTCCGCCGCCGGGCCGGCGGCGGCTACTTCACCGTGGTCACCCCGCCGGAGGGCACGGCGCCGACCAAGCGCGTCATCTTCCGCTCGCGCTTCGTGCACATCGCGATCGGCTACCCGGGCCTGAAGTTCCTGCCCGACCTGCAGGAGTTCCGCACCAAGCACGGTGACTACCAGCACGTGGTGAACGCCTACGAGCCGCACGAGCAGGTCTACGAGTTCCTCAAGACCCGCCCCGGCACGGTGGTCATCCGGGGCGGCGGCATCGTGGCCTCCCGTGTGCTGCAGCGCCTGTTCGACGACCGGGAGAAGTTCCGGCTGCAGACCCAGATCGTGCACATCTTCCGGACCTTCGTCACCGGCTCCCACGGCCCGCACATCTGGGCGCGCCGCAAGGGCGGCGACGGCTGGGCCTACCAGGGCTTCAACTACCCCAAGTCGGTCTGGGGCGGCCAGCTCAAGGCGCAGATGCGCAAGCTGGAGGGGGCCGAGCGGGCCGCCAAGTACAAGGAGATGGGCGGCACCAACACCCCCTACCGCCGGCGCTGGCAGGAGCAGATGCGGGCGGGCCGCAGCGGCGGCTACTACCACCCGGTGCAGGGCACCGTGGACCGGGTGGAGCGCGCCCCCGACGGGCGGCTGGTCAGCTACGTGCGCAGCAGCGACGGCATCGTCCGCGAGCCGGTGGCCGATTACATCATCGACTGCACGGGTCTTGAGGCCGACATCGCCGAGCACCGGATCTACGAGGACCTGCTCCGGCACAGCGGGGCCTACCGCAACCCGGTCGGACGGCTGGAGGTGGAGCGCCACTTCGAGGTGAAGGGTACGGCCAGCGGTGACGGCGCCCTGTACGCCTCCGGATCGGCGACGCTGGGCGGCTACTTCCCCGGCGTCGACACCTTCCTCGGGCTGCAGATCGCGGCCCAGGAGATCGCCGACGACCTGGCCAGACGGGGGTTCGTCCGCAAGATGGGGCCACTGCGGTCGACCTCGCAGTGGTTCAAATGGGCCTTCAACTCGCCGGTGTAAGGAGTAATCCTCCGTGGTTCCGACTCTGATGGGGCGCATCCAGACGCGTCTCTTCCTGCTCGCCACCGTGGGCGCGATCATCACGCTGCTGATCGTGCCGGTGCTGCCCGGCCTCTCCGGGCCGCTCGGCGACCGCTACGCCACCGGCTTCGTGGTCCTGGCCGCGGTCGCCGTGCTGGGGATCGGCTGGGAGCTGGTCTACCACTTCCTCATGCAGTTCCGATGGGAGAAGGACTGGCCGACGCTGTTCGGTTTGCTGACGCTCGTTCCCGAAGGTCTTCTGCTGTACTTTTTGCTACGGTCCGATGCAGCCGATTTCATTGACCCGGTCCCGCCGGCCGCGTTCTGGACGCATTTCACGGTCGTCTGGGTATGCGTCTGGCTGGTGGCGAACGGTCCGATGCGCGTGCCGTTCATCCGATGGCGTTTTCGGGGAGGGAGAGTTCTGTGACCGACGAGGGCTTCGGGGTGGTGCGTCCGCTTCCGGGCAACGGGCTGGTCGCCCACGTGGATGGCCTGCTGCTGGTGTGTGACGCGGCCGAGGCCGTCGTGGACGACCTGCTGGGAGCGCTGCGGGAGACCGCGGCCTCCGGCGGGGACGGCCGCGCGCTCGCCCGCCGGATCGCCCAGGTGCTGGCCGTCATGATGGGCGAGCCCGTGGCGTGCGCCGTCGCCGGTCCCGTCGCCGGGGGAGTGGCCGTGCTGGTCAGCGGCCCGGCGTACGCGTCGGTCACCGGTTCCGGTGGAGAGGTCCAGCTGGCCGGCCGTGACGCGCTCACCTGGTCCGACCGGCTGGTGCCCGGCCCGGTGACCCGGGTGGAGCTGCGCCTGCCCGACGCCGGCGCGGCGCACCCGCTCGCCCGGCTGGACAGCGGTGTGATCGTCGCCGGCGGGGTCTCGTGCGACCTGACCGAGGCCGCGGCGCCACCGGCCGCCCAGCGCTCCGCGTCCCGGGTGGAGGCCGCCGCGCCGGCCGCCCGGCCGCCGGCCGTCCCGGTGGAGGCCGTCCCTCAGGCGGAGACGCCGCAGGCCGTGGCGTATCCCGAGCGGCCCGCTCCGGCGGCCGACGGTCCGCCTCCGGCGCCCTACCCGATGAGCTCTCCCGAGCACTACCCTCCGGCCCCCGCCCCGCAGCCCGCGCCGGAGCCGCAGTTCTCCGCGCCCCCGGCGGCCTGGCAGCCCGACCCCGTCCCGGGCCCGCCGCAGGGGCCGCCGTCCGAGCCCCTGCCGGCCGTGGTCTCGCAGGAGGAGGCCGCCAGGGTGAGCGGGATCGGCGGCGACCCCGTCGACGTCCGTGACCAGCCGTTCGAGTACGAACTGCTGACCCCGGGCGGCCCGCAGGCCGCGCCCGAGCCCCAGCCGTCCGAGCCCCAGCCGGCCGGGCCGGAGCCGGCCGAGCCGGAGTCGCGGCCGCTGGTCTACGGGGTCGACTGCAAGAACGACCACTTCAACGACCCCCGGGTGCCCTACTGCGCGGTCTGCGGCATCGCGCTGGTGCAGCGCACGCTCGTCCCCTACAAGGGGCCGCGCCCGCCGCTGGGCGTGCTGCTCCTCGACGACGGCATGACGCTCCGCCTCGACACCGACTATCTGGTCGGCCGCGACCCCGAGCGGGCCCCCGAGGTCGCCGACGGCTCCGTCCGCCCCGCCAAGGTCACCAGCCCCGACGGCTCGGTGTCCCGCCGTCACCTGCGGGTGGCGCTGGACGGCTGGGACGTCAACCTGGTCGACCTGGGGTCGGTCAACGGCACCCAGATCCAGCCGCCGGGCGACCCCAACTTCTACGACATCCCGCCGAACGAGGCGGTGGCGATCCTGCCCGGCACGACCGTGCGGATCGGCGTCTCCCGCACCATGCGCTACGAGTCGCACCGCAACCGCTAGCCGACCCGGCCGGGCGGCACGGCCCACGCCGTGCCGCCCGGTCCCTTCTCCGGGCCGGGGTCTCCACCCGAGCGTGTCCCCGGCCGGTAGCCCTGCGTGATGGCGGTGACTGCGCATCCGCGTGAACGAGGGGGCTGCGAGACCGGCCGGGTGGGGCGGACACCGGATGAGGCCGCTGACGCGGGTGACGATCACGGACCGCGGCGCCTGTCACCGCCCCCGTCCCATGGGCGCCGCGCCAGGAAGTCCAAGATCGTACGTGCCGGGGCCACGCGATGGTCCGACAGCGCGTGGTCGGTCGCGAAGACACGGTGTTCGAGGCGTTTGACGGGCTGCGCCTGGTAGGCCGTGACGACCGGTTGGTGCTGCACGCCGTACGGGGTGACGGTGTCGAGGCCGGTGCCGATCAGGAGCACCGGGAGCGGGTGTCCGTCCGGCGTCAGGAGCTCGTGAGGATGACGAGCTGCTGGGTCGCCCGGGTCATCGCGACATAGCGGTCGACCGCCCCTTCGATCCCCTCGCCGAACGCCTCCGGATCGATGAGGACGACCAGGTCGAACTCGAGCCCCTTCGACAGCTCCGGGCTCAGCGACCGGACGCGGGACGTCGCCCGGAACGTGGGATCACCGATGACGCAGGCGATCCCGTCGGCATGCGCGGCGAGCCAGGCGTCGAGGATCGAGCCCAGCTCCGAAGTGGATCCGTGCACGACGGGGACGCCGCTGCTGCGGATGGAGGTCGGCACGTTGGCGTCCGGGAGCACGGCCCGGATGACCGGCTCGGCTTCCGCCATGACCTCTTCCGGCGTCCGGTAGTTGATGCTCAGGGAGGCCAGGTCGACCCGGTCGAGCCCGATCCGCTCGAGCCGTTCCTGCCACGACTCCGTGAACCCGTGCCTGGCCTGGGCGCGGTCCCCGACGATGGTGAAGCTCCGGGACGGGCACCGGAGCAGCAACATCTGCCACTCCGCGTCGGTCAGTTCCTGAGCCTCGTCCACGACGATGTGCGCGAACGGGCCGGCGAGCAGGTCCGGGTCGAGGGTGGGCAGCTCGGACTCGTCGACCAGATTTCGCTGGAGGTCCGCTCGGCGCAGCTGCGTCACGAGCCCTTCGCCGTCGTCGTCGGCCTCGATCAGGTTGTCGACGACCTGGGCCATGTGCTCGCGCTGGGCGGCGAGAGCGGCTTCCTGCCGGCGCTTGCGCCGTGACGCCTCCGGGTCGCCGAGCCGCTGCCGTGCCGCGTCCAGGAGCGGCAGGTCGGACACCGTCCAGGCCTGGGCGTCCCCGCGCTGCAGCTTCCGAACGTCGTCGAGGCTGAGCCAGGGAGCGCACTTCCGCAGGTAGGCGGGTACCGACCACAGGTCTCCGACGAGGTCAGCCGCTTCGATCAGCGGCCACGCCCTGTTGAAGGTCGTGAGCAGCTCCCTGTCCTGCAGCAGCGACTTCCGGAGCAGGTCGGCCGAGACGTCGCCGTCGTGCTTGTCCATCAGGATCGTGAGCAGCTCCTCCCAGATCTGGTCGCGCGCCTCGTTGTGCGGAGTACCGGGTTCCGGTGCCTCGAACGCCTCGGCCCAATCGTCGGCGCTCAGCCAGATGTCGGACCAGGGGGTCGTGACCGTCATCCCCTTGGTGGGCGGGTTCTCGTAGAACCTGACGGCCGGCTCGATCGCCTTCAGCAGGTCCGCCGACGACTTCAGCAGAGCCACCTCCGGGTCGGTCTCGATCGCCGCCTCGGCTCCCTCGGTGACGAGGTCTCGCAGGGTGCAGGTCTGCACGCCCTCCTCTCCGAGGCTGGGGAGGACGTCGGCGACGTAGGCCAGGTAGGGCTGGTGCGGGCCGACGAACAGCACGCCGCCCCGGCGGTGACCGAGGCGAGGGTCGGAGTAGAGGAGGTAGGCGGAGCGGTGCAGCGCGACGACGGTCTTCCCCGTACCCGGACCGCCGTCGACGACGAGAGCGCCGCGGGATCCCGCGCGGATGATGGCGTCCTGGTCGGCCTGGATGGTGCCGAGCACGTCCCGCATCCGGGCCGACCGGTTGCCGCCCAGGCTGGCGATGAAGGCGGACTGGTCGTCGAGCGCGGCGTGCCCCTCGAATCCGTCCGAGGTGAACACCTCGTCCCAGTAGTCGCTGATCCGGCCGCGGGTCCAGCGATACCTGCGGCGGCTCGCCAGCCCCATCGGGTTGGCGTGGGTGGCTCCGAAGAACGGCTCGGCCGCGGGGGAGCGCCAGTCGAGCAGCAGCCGGCGGCCCGCGCTGTCGGTGAGGCCGAGCCGTCCGATGTACACGGGCTCGGCGTCGTCCGCGCTGACGATGCGTCCCAGGCACAGGTCCAGACCGAAGCGACGCAGAGCTCGCAGGCGGGCGGTCAGCCGGTGGATCTCCAAGTCCCGGTCCATCGCCTGCCGGCCGATGCCGCCGGGCGCCCTGCGCTCGGCGTCGAGGCGGTCGGACAGGTCGGCGATCGACCGCTCGAGGCTCTCCGCGATGGCCGCGAAGTGCTGCTCGTCGCCGGCGATCAGCGCCGGGTCGGCCTTGGGGGAGAGGTGGTCGGGAAGGTCAAACGCGCTGGTGGTCAGCGGGTTCACGGTATCAGCTCCGATTAGAGGTGGCTTGCGGTCGTTACGCGTGGCAAGGCGTGACGGACCTGGTGGCGATGACGGGCGACGCTCCGCCTGAGGCGGGCCCGTGGCCGTTGCCGGCTCAGGTCGCCAGGGTCCGCGGGTTCTCATGTTCTGGGTCCCGGCTCGGCGATCCCGCGTGGTTCACGCCGACACCGGCCGGCAGCGCCGCGAACTCCTCGTCCGGCGGCGCGCACACCCGCACCTCCGCGCCGAGTTCCCGCGGACTCGCCGCGAGTCCCGCCAGCGGTTCGACGTCCCCGCGCGACCCATACGTCGACGACAACACACGCACTTCGTGACTCCCAGTTTCCGCAGGTTCCGGCCTCGGCCGACGATTCTGCGGCACGACCCGGGTCTTGTGGCAAGCCCCCCGGTGCGCTATACGTTAGGAGTGGAAAGGAGTGGGCACTCCCCTTTCCCTCATCGTCCGCTGCGGACGGACGACCTCCTCGCAGAGCGGCGCGCCGCGTACGAAGGTACGGCCGGCCCAGGAGGATCTCCCACGGGCCTACGGACGCAGCCGCCGGACGCGAGATTCCGCACCCTCTCCGGAGCCCGTGACAAGATCTTGCGGGGGGCGCCCCGGTGGGGCGTGACCGGGGTGACGCCCGTGCTCCCGCTCCGCCGGAGCGGCCGTCGTCGCGGTCATGGCCGGTCCGCGGGGGCGCGCATCGCGGAGACGGCCGCCGACCAGTCCACCGGGTCGGCGTCCTGCTCGGCGCGGACCAGCAGGTGGGCGCCGTCCACCGCCGTCCCGGTGTCGGGGGCCACGACGAGCGCGCCGGCCGGGACCGGGCCGGAGGTGGCCGCCACCCCGAGTCTGGCCAGCCGCTGGGCCAGGGCCGAGGCCCGGCCGCCACCGGCGACGACCAGCGGGCGCCCCTGCAGGAGGGCGAGGGTGAGCGCCACGTGGGCGGCGGCGTCGCCGGCGCCGTGGTGCACCGCGATCGGCCCCGCCGCGGCCAGGACCTGACCGGAGGGGTCTGCGGAGCCCGGGGCGCCGGGACCGTCCGGGGAGATCCGGAGACCGGTGGAGGCCGGCGGCCCCGCGGGCGTCTGGAGGCCGGGACCGTCCAGGGGCGCCTGGGGCCGTCCGGGGACGCCCAGGGAGGCCGCAGAGCCCAGGAGGCCCTCCTGGGGGCCGGGAGCGTCCGGGAGCGCGGAGACCGTCACCACGCGGCAGACGGCGCCGGCGCGGATCCCGGTGTAGCCGGGGGCGCCGGCCGGCAGCACCACCAGATCGGGCTGCGCGCCGCCGACCAGCTCGGGCAGCTCGGCCGCCACGTCGCCGCTGAACCGGCTCACGACCTTGACCTCGGAGCCGTGGCGGCGGGCCGTGACGGCGAGGCTCTCCAGTTCGTGGAGGGTCTCGGCCAGCTCGGCGAGCTCGGAGGACAGGCCGTTGCCGACCTCCAGGCGGCCCCGCGGGTAGGGGCGCAGGTGGGCGAGGACCACCTCCGACGGGGAGGCGGCCCGGGCCAGGGTGGCCGCCAGGTCCGCCAGCGGCCCCTGCTCGGCGGGGGAGCCCGGGACGACGGCCAGCACCCGATGGGCGGCGCTCTCGCCGAGGGCGGCCCGCTCGGCCTCGGCGATGTCGCGGGCCACCCGCCGGTCGGGATACACCCAGCGCAGCAGCGGGCCGGTCATCGCGGTGGTGACGAGGGCCATCACCACCATCAGCGAGTAGAGCTCGTTGTCGAGCACGCCCTTCTGCAGGCCGACGGTGAGAATGACGATCTCGGTCAGGCCGCGGGTGTTGAGCAGGGTGGCCATCGCCCAGGACTGCCGGTTGGGCAGCCGCTGCGCCCGCGCCGCCGCGTAGGAGCCGAGCAGCTTGCCGCCGACCGCCACCGCCAGGATCGCGGCCAGCGTGCCGAGGCTGGACAGGTCCAGCGCGCGGAGGTCGACGTTGAGCCCCGCCACCACGAAGAACATCGGCAGCAGCAACAGCACCGCGAGCTGCTCCAGCCGTTCCAGGATCTCGTGGTTGAGCCGCTCGGCGCCCTCGCGGGGCATCACCGCGCCGAACATGAACGCCCCGAAGATGAAGTGCACGTGCATCCACTCGGTGGCCCAAGCCGAGCCGATGAGGCCGATGAGCACCAGCGACAGCAGGCTCGGCGTCAGCCGCCCCGCCTTCTCGTGGGCCGGCACCAGCCGGGTCAGCAGCGGCCGGACCACCAGGAACATCACCAGCGCGTACGGCACGGCGAGCAGGACCTTCCACTGCCCCTCGGCGTCGCCGGCCCCGGCGATGCCCACCACCACGGCGAGCACCGTCCAGGCGAGCACGTCGATCACCGCGGCGGCGGCCAGCGACATGCCGCCGAGCGCGATGCGCTGCATGCCGCGGTCGGTGAGGATGCGCGCCAGCACCGGGAAGGCGGTGGCGGCCATCGCCGCGCCCATGAACAGCACGAACGCGAGCGTCTTGGCGCCGCCCACGTGGTCGCCGGCGATGCCGAGCGCGAGTGCGCAGCCCAGGACGAACGGCAGCACGGTGGAACCGAGCGCCACGGTCACCGCGATCCGGCCCTTGCCCCTGACCAGTTTCTGGTCCAGCTCCAGGCCGACGACGAACATGAACAGCACCAGGCCGACGTTCGCCAGCGCCTGGAGCGGGGGGCGCATCTCCGCGCCGAACAGCTTCTCGCCGATGAGCGGGCCGAGGAGCGTGGGACCGAGCAGGATGCCCGCCACGATCTCACCGACGACCGGAGGCTGGCCGAGCCGCCTGGCGAGCGCCCCCAGCAGTCGCGCGGCGGCCAGGACGATCACCAGGTCGAGCAGGAGCAGATCCACGTGGAGCACTTGCAAGCACGCTTCCCGTACGTAATGAAAAGCCCCGAGAATGACCATGGCGACGTTACCGTGTGCGGGATGTGGCCGCGAGGGGCGCATGAGGCGCGGAGGGGAGATATCGGTGGAAGGCATCGCCGACTATGAGTTCGTCCGCTCGCTGGGGGCGGGCAACCACGGCGAGTTCTATCTGGCAAGGAGGCCCGGCCGCCTGCCGGTCGAGGCCGAGTACGTCGCGGTGAAGGTGGTGGGGGGCACCGGCGGCGACGCCTTCCGGCGGGCCACGCGCGAGCTGAAGGCCTTCGCCGCGGTGCGCTCGCCGTACCTGGTGACGCTCTACGACGCGGGCCAGCAGGGCGGGGTCTTCTACTACTCGATGGAGTATCTGCCCGGCGGCTCGCTGGGCAGGCCCGCCGAGCCGCCGTCGCGGGAGCGGGCGCTGCGCTCGGTCGCCTGCGTGGCCCACGCCGCGCAGGCGCTGCACGAGGAGGGCATCGTGCACCGCGACATCCGCCCCGGCAACGTGCTGCTCACCGACGAGGGGGGCAAGCTCTCGGACCTGGGGCTGTCGCAGGTGCTGATGCCGGGGGCGACGGTGACCGGGATGGGCGGCATCGGCTCGGTGGAGTTCACCGACCCGGCGCTGCTGCAGGGCGACAGGCCCGCTCCCGCCGGGGACGTGTGGTCGCTCGGCGCGACGCTGCACTGGGCGGCGACCCGCACCGGCCTGTACGGCGAGCTGCCCGTCCACGATCCGCTGCTGACCCTGCGCAAGGTCTACAGCACGCCGCCGTCGCTCCACCCCGGCCTGGGGCCCGAGCTGGCCGAGCTGGTGCAGGCCTGCATCGGGGACGTGGCCGGGCGGCCCACCGCCGGAGGGCTGGCCGACCGGCTCTACGCGCTGGTGGCCTGAAGCCGGTCCAGCTCGGCGCCGAGCAGCCTCTCCAGGCGTTGCGCGCCGAGCCGGCCGGGGTAGAGCAGGCTGCGCACGCTCAGCCCGTCCACCAGGGCCAGCAGCCGCTCGGTGACGTCGCCGAGATCCTCCCCGGTGGAGATCTCCCCGGCCTCGGCCGCCGCGCCGAGCAGGCTGCGCACCAGATAGCGCAGCTCCTCGGCCTCGGCGCGCTGCGCCTCCAGCATCGCCGGACTGGTCAGGCTCCGGCTCCAGAAGCCGATCTCCAGCCCGCTCTCCCGGGCGCGCTCGTCGTCCAGCGGCAGGTTGTCGAGCAGGAGCTCGCGGAGCGCGGCCAGTCCGCCGCGGCCGGAGAGCTTGCCGTGCAGCCGTTCCACGATGCGCCGGTGCGAGGAGCGCAGCGCCGACAGCATGATGTCGTCCTTGTCGGCGAAGTAGTGGGTGAGCACGCCGTTGGAGTAACCGGCCTCCTTGGCGATGGCCCTGGTCGTGGCCGCCTCGATGCCCTCGCGCAGGATGATGCGGCGGGCGGCCTCGACGACCTCCTCCCGGCGTTCCCCGTGGTCGACGATCTTCGGCATCCGGCCCTCCCTGGTTTCCCTCGTTGACACGGTATTCGGGCGCCCGTCTATTATCCGCTGAAGACATGAGGAGGGCTCACTATGACTGTCGTCACCCTCGGGGTGCACATCGTGGACGTGCTCGCCCGGCCGGTGGAATCGATCCCGGCCGGGCAGGACACCCACCTGCTGGAGCAGATCCGCGTCACCGCGGCGGGCGCCGCCGCCGGGACCGCCGTCTGCCTGGCCGGGATCGGCGTCCCGGTCGCCTCGATGGGGGCGGTCGGCGGCGACGAGCTCGGCGACCTCCTCCTCATGATCATGGAGCGGCGCGGGGTGGACGTCACCGGCGTCGTCCGCAAGGACGGCGAGCAGACCGCCGCCTCGATCCTGCCCATCAGGCCCGACGGGGGACGCCCCTCCTTCCACGTGCCCGGCGCCAACCTCGGCCTGTCCCTCGCCGACCTCGACCGCGGGCGCGTCAGCGGCGCGCGGGTCGTGCACCTGGGCGGCATGGACGTGACCTGGGGCCTGCACGACCCGGACTTCTTCGCCCTGCTGGCCGAGGCGCGGGGGGCGGGCACGGTCATCACGATGGACCTACTGTCCAATATGGCCGATCTGATGCGGGGAGCGCGGAGCTTTCTGCCGTATGTGGACTACCTGCTGCCCAACGAGGAACAGGCGCTCATGATGAGCGGCGCGGCCGGCGTGGAGGAGGCCGCGCTCGCGCTGCTGGCCGAGGGGCCCAGGGCGGTGCTGGTCACGCTGGGCGGCGAGGGCAGCCTGATCGCCACCGCGTCTGGCCTCACCCGGCTGCCCGCCCTCGACGTCCCCGTGGTGGACACCACCGGCTGCGGCGACGCCTACTGCGCCGGGTTCATCGCCGGCCTGGTCGACGGCCGCGACGTGACCGGCGCCGCGGAACTCGGCACCGCGGTGGCCGCCCGGGTCGCCGGAGGGCTCGGCTCGGACGCCGGCCTCGACGGGGCACAGGAACTGCGGGAGAGCCGATGAGCCGGCCGGTGCCGGCCGCCTGCGCGGCCCCGGCCGTCCGGCCGCGACCGTCCCAACTGTGAAAGGACGACACATGTCCATCGACGCCAACCTCCGTGAGCGGGCCGCCAGGGTCGTCCCGGGCGGAATGTACGGCCACCTCAACGCGGCCCTGCACGGCCCCGGCTACCCGCAGTTCTTCGTCGGCGGCCAGGGATGCCGCCAGCTCGACGCGGACGGCCGCGAGTACATCGACCTCATGTGCTCCTGGGGCCCCATCGTGCTCGGCCACCGCCACCCCGCCGTGGAGGCCGCAGTCGCCGCCCAGCTCGCCGCCGGCGACTGCCTCAACGGACCCGGCCCGGTCTACGTTGAGCTCGCCGAGCTCATGGTGGAGACCATCCCGCAGGCCGACTGGGTGATGTTCTCCAAGAACGGCACCGACGCCACCACCCAGGCGCTGATGGTCGCCCGGGCCGCCACCGGCCGGACCAAGGTGCTCATGGCCCACGGCTCCTACCACGGGGCCGACCCCTGGTGCACGCCCAGCCCGTCGGGCACCACCCCCAACGAGCGCGCCGATCTGATCGAATACGCCTACAACGACCTGGCGAGCGCGGAGGAGGCCGCGGCCCGGGCGGAGGGCGACGTCGCGGCGATCATCGTGACGCCCTTCAAACACGACTCCTTCGAGGACCAGGAGCTCGCCGCCGCCGAGTTCGCCCGGGGCCTGCGGGCCCTGGCCGACCGGATCGGCGCGGCGCTGGTGATCGACGACGTGCGCGGCGGCTGGCGGCTCGACCTCGGCGGCTCGTGGGAGACCCTGGGGGTCCGCCCCGATCTGTACGCCTTCAGCAAGGCCATGGCCAACGGCCACCCGATCGCCGCCGTCACGGGTGTGGACTCCCTGCGGGGCCCGGCCCAGACGATCTACTCCACCGGCTCGTTCTGGTTCAACGCGGCGCCGATGGCCGCGGCCAAGGCCACCATCGAGACCCTGCGCGACATCGGCGGAGTGGCCCTGATGGAGCGGGCGGGCACCCGCCTGCGCGAGGGCCTGGCCGCGCAGGCCGCCGCCCACGGCTTCGTGGTCAACCAGACCGGCCCGGCGCAGATCCCGTGGCTCTCCTTCGAGGGCGACGCCACCTTGGAGAAGGGCATGTTCTGGTCGGCCGCCTGTCTGCGGGAGGGGGTCTACCTCCACCCCTGGCACAACTGGTTCCTGTCGGCCGCCCACACCGACGCCGACATCGACCGTGCCCTGCAGGGCACCGACGCGGCCTTCGCCAGGCTCAGGACGGAGTTCGGCGCCGACTGAGAGCCCCTCGCCGCGTGGCTACCCTTGGGGGCGCAGGCGGTACCACTGCAGGGCTACCCCCGGGGGCGCAGGCGGTACCACTGCAGGTCGTCCAGGCGCGTGCCGTCGGGACCCGGCAGCAGCCCGTGCAGGAGGGCCTCCCGGCGGAAGCCCGCGCCCTCCAGCACCCGGTGCGAGGCGACGTTGTCCGGGGAGGTGCCCGCGACGATCCGGGCCAGGGGCGTGTGCTCGAAGGCCCACTCCACCAGCAGGCCCACCGCCCGGGTGGTGAGGCCCCGGCCGCGGAACTCCGGCAGCGTGCTGTAGCCCACCATGGCCTGGCCCAGCGGCGGGATGACCGAGGTGAGCTGGATGTGCCCGGTGAAGACGCCGGTCCCGGCGTCGCGGACGGCCGCCTCGACCCGGTCGCCCGCCAGCCAGCGCATGCCCGCCTCCCGGCAGGCCGTCTCGCTCTCGACCGGATCGGGGGCCTGCGGGGGCACGCTGTAGGCCACGACCTCCGGCAGGTTCTGCAGCGCGTGGTAGTCGTCGGCGTCGGCCTCGGCCAGCGGCGTCAGCCGTACCACGCCGTCGGACAGCGAGCCGCCGGGGAAGGGGGGCAGATACGGTCGCATGCGGTCACCGGAGTCGTCCGAGAGCCTGGCGAAGGAGACCAGGTCGCCGCGGGTGCCGTCGCGCCGGTCCTCGGCCGAGCGCTGCACGCCCTCGCGGTGGAAGCCGGCGGCCAGCGCGACCCGCTGGCTGGGCAGGTTCTCCACGTCGGCCAGCAGCTCCATGCGCCGCACCCCGTGGGCGAAGGCCCACTCGGTCAGTGCCCTGGTGGCCGCCGTGGCGGCCCCGCGGCCCCGCGCCCACGGCGCGATCAGGTAGCCGATCTCGCCGTTGCCGCGCGAGTCGAGGGGCTTGAGCCCGATGTTGCCAAGCCACTCGTCGGTGTCGGCGTCCGCCACGGCGAAGGAGGCGCCGCCGCTCTCCCACAGCTGCTCGGCGACTTTCAGGTAGGAGACCGCGTCGTCGTGGGTGTAGGGCACCGGCACGGTCGGGATGAAGCGCCGGATCTGCGGGTCGGCGCAGGCGCGGGCGATCAGCTCCACGTCGTCGGTGCTGAGTGCCCGCATGACGACCGGGCCGGCGGGGATCACGTCTCGAGGAAACACCCTTCAAGTGCTATCAGCTACCCCTATCGTGGGCGAATCGTTTCCGATCTCACCTGAACAGGGGTCGCGCGGCTCCGGGCCGGACCGGGCGGCGGCCGTACGCCGATAACCTTGCGGGCATGGGTTTTCGCAGGCATGGGCCGTTTCAGGCCGGGGATCAGGTTCAGCTCACCGACCCCAAGAACAAGCGTCACACGGTGACGCTGAAGGAAGACGGGGTCTTCCACACGCACAAGGGCGGGATCCCGCACAGCGAGCTGATCGGCCAGCCCGAGGGGTCGGTGGTGCGCTCCTCCGGCGGCACCCAGTATCTCGCGTTCAGGCACCTGCTCCAGGACTACACGCTGTCCATGCCCCGCGGCGCGGCGGTCATCTATCCGAAGGACTCGGCGCAGATCGTCGCCATGGCCGACATCTTCCCCGGCGCGCGCGTCGTCGAGGCGGGCGTCGGCTCCGGGGCGCTCACGTGCTTCCTGCTGCGCGCCGTCGGCGGCGAGGGCAGCGTCACCTCCTACGAGCGGCGTGCGGACTTCGCCGAGATCGCCACCAAGAACGTGGAGAAGTTCTACGGCGGTCCGATGGACCAGTGGCGCCTGGTGGTGGGCGACTTCGTGGAGGCGCTCGACGAGAGCGACGTCGACCGGATCATCCTGGACATGCTCGCTCCGTGGGAGTGCGTCGACGCCGCCGCCAAGGCACTCACGCCGGGCGGTGTCATCTGCTGCTACGTGGCGACCACCACCCAGCTGTCGCGCACGGTCGAAACTCTCCGCGAACACGGGAGTTTCACCGAGCCCCATGCGTGGGAGACCCTGGTTCGCGACTGGCATGTCGAGGGCCTGGCCGTACGGCCCGATCATCGGATGGTCGGGCACACCGGCTTCCTCGTCACCGCCCGCCGCATGGCGGACGGGGTGACGCCACCACCCCGTCGTAGGCGTCCGGCAAAGGGGGCACATGGCGAAGAGCTCGGTTCTTCCACCAGATGATGACGATTCGGCCACGACGGTACGTTTACCCGTGACAAGGGAACAGATCGACGTGTTCTCATGCTCCCAGGGCTAAACGCACCATAAGGGATTAATCATTGCCCACTTAATGTAGCCATACGAACACTGCTCTACCAGGTAACGGACAGCCCCCAGATGGGTAGGGTTTTGAGTAGTCGGTCTCGACTGGGAAGGAGGTGACGCCGTGGCAGCTCGCGACGACGCTGAGGCTCGAGCCGCGCAGCGCGAACGGGAGGTCGCTGACCTCACAACACAGGTCTCCTTCCTGCAGGAGGAGCTCACCGCGCTACGTCGGAAGCTGACGGAGTCTCCCCGGCAGGCCAGGGTCATCGAAGAGCGTCTCCATGAAGTGCAGGCGAATCTGGCGGCCGTTACCGGCCAGAACGAGCGTCTGGTGGCCACCCTCAAGGAGGCCAGAGACCAGATCGTCGCGCTGAAGGAGGAGGTCGACCGGTTGGCGCAGCCGCCATCCGGATTCGGCGTGTTCCTCGAAAGCAGGGAAGACGGCACGGTGGAGGTCTTCACCGGTGGCCGCAAACTTCGGGTGAACGTCAGTCCAGCGGTGGACGCCGACTCGCTGAAGCGTGGCCAGGAGGTCATGCTCAACGAGGCGCTCAACGTGGTCGAGGCCCTCGGATACGAGGACATCGGCGAGATCGTGATGCTCAAGGAGCTCCTTGAGGACGGCCAGCGCGCGCTGGTGATCTCGCACGCCGACGAGGAGCGGGTGGTGAAGCTCGCCGAGTCGCTGCTGGGCCAGCCGGTCCGGGCCGGCGACTCACTGCTGCTGGAGCCGCGCTCGGGCTACGTCTACGAGCGCATCCCCAAGTCCGAGGTCGAGGAGCTCGTCTTGGAGGAGGTGCCCGACATCTCCTACGAGGAGATCGGCGGGCTCATGCGGCAGATCGAGCAGATCCGGGACGCGATCGAGCTTCCCTACCTGCACGCCGACCTCTTCCGCGAGCACAAACTGCGTCCGCCCAAGGGTGTGCTGCTGTACGGCCCGCCCGGCTGCGGCAAGACGCTCATCGCCAAGGCCGTCGCCAACTCCCTGGCCAAGCAGGTCGCGGAGAAGACCGGCCAGTCCGGAAAGAGTTTCTTCCTCAACATCAAGGGTCCCGAGCTTCTCAACAAATACGTCGGTGAGACCGAGCGGCACATCCGTCTGGTCTTCCAGCGGGCCCGTGAGAAGGCCTCCGAGGGCACCCCGGTGATCGTGTTCTTCGACGAGATGGACTCGATCTTCCGGACCCGCGGCTCGGGCGTCTCCTCCGACGTCGAGAACACCATCGTCCCCCAGCTCCTGTCGGAGATCGACGGCGTCGAGGGCCTGGAGAACGTGATCGTGATCGGCGCCTCCAACCGCGAGGACATGATCGACCCGGCGATCCTGCGGCCCGGCCGCCTGGACGTCAAGATCAAGATCGAGCGGCCGGACGCCGAGGCGGCCAAGGACATCTTCTCGAAGTACCTCATCGAAGACCTCCCCCTCCACCCCGAGGACCTCGCGGAGCACGGCGGAAGTCGCGAGGGCACCATCTCGGGCATGATCCAGCGGGTGGTCGAGCGGATGTACACCGAGAGCGAGGAGAACCGCTTCCTCGAGGTGACCTACGCCAACGGCGACAAGGAGGTCCTCTACTTCAAGGACTTCAACTCCGGCGCCATGATCCAGAACATCGTCGACCGCAGCAAGAAGATGGCGATCAAGCAGTTCCTCGAGTCCGGGCAGAAGGGCCTGCGGATCCAGCATCTGCTGGCGGCCTGCGTGGACGAGTTCTCCGAGAACGAGGACCTGCCCAACACCACCAACCCCGACGACTGGGCCCGCATCTCCGGCAAGAAGGGCGAGCGGATCGTCTACATCCGCACCCTCGTGACGGGCAAGCAGGGCACCGAGGCCGGCCGGTCCATCGACACGGTGGCCAACACCGGCCAATACCTCTGATCCACCCACGGCGGCGCGGCGTTCCCCGAGATGGCCGCGCCACCGGCGTTCACGGCACCACCCACGGCGGCGCGGCGCTCCTTCCGGAGAGCCGCGCCGTCGGCGTTCCCGGCGGCGCCCGCACCGGCGCGGCGCCCCTCCGCGGGGCCGCGCCGGTGCGGGGTCCGGAGACCACGGCCCGCACCCCGGCCCGGCCGCGAGGCGCCGTCCCGTCCGTCCCGCAAGTCGAACGGCGTCACATGGAACCCAAATGATCTAAACGCCGTCCAAGTGGCGTGCATGAACATTTCGGCCCGGTCGTCAGGTGACCGGCGTGGGGTCCCGTGGAGCGGCTCGGGGGAGCGGCCGCCTCGCCGAACTCGACCTCCTGCGTTTCGTCGCCGCCATGGCGGTGCTCGCCTTCCACTACTTCATCGCCTTCGCCTCGGTGTGGGGGGAGCGCCCGTCGGAGCTGTTCCCGGCGATCTCCACGCTGTCCGGCCTCGGCATCCTGGGCGTCGAGCTGTTCTTCATGATCAGCGGATTCGTCATCCTGATGAGCATCTGGGGCCGGGGGCTGGGCGCCTTCGCCCTGTCCCGGCTGGTGCGGCTGTTCCCCGCCTACTGGGTCAGCGTCGGCGCCACGGCCGCGGTCTACGGCCTGAGCGCCGCCACCGCGCTGGACCCCAAGCTCAGCGCCGGGGAGTACGGGGTCAACCTCACGATGCTCCAGCGCGCCTTCGGCGTCTACGACGCCAACGGCGTCTACTGGTCGCTCTGGGCCGAGCTCCGCTTCTACGTGCTGATCTCGGTCCTGGTGCTCGTCGGGGTGACGTTCAACCGGTGCCTCGTCTTCATGGGGGTCTGGCTGCTGGCGGCCGGGTTCTTCACCGGCAGCGAGGACAAGTGGGTCGACCTCGTGGTGATGCCCAAGTACGCGGCGTACTTCGTCGGCGGCATGGCCTTCTTCCTGATGACCAAGCACGGGCCCAAGCTGGTCCTGTGGTGCCTGGCCGGGATCAGCGCCGGCCTGGCGGTCAACTCGGCGCTCGACCGGGTCGCCGGGCGGATCGAGAAGGTCGGCTACGCCGCCATGCCCGTGCCGGAGTGGGCCGTCGCGGCCACCGTGATCGGTTTCTACGTGCTCATGGCGATGGTGGCGCTCGGCTGGCTGAGCCGGCTGCGCTGGCGCGGCCTGGTCGTCCTGGGCGCCCTGACCTACCCGCTCTACCTGTTCCACACCACGGCCGCCGTCCTGATCATCCCCGCCCTGCGGGACACGCTGCCGCCCTGGCTGACCGCCGTGGTCACCACGCTGGCCGCGATGGCCTTCTCCTATCTGGTGTACCGGCTGGTCGAACGGCCCGTTCAGGAGTTCGTCAAGGCCAGGCGCCGCCGCGGGGCCGCACCGCCGTCCGTACCGCCGTCCGCGCCGCCCTCCCCGCCCTTCCGGACGCCCTTCGCGACGGGCGAAACGGCCTCGGTGCCATAACTGTCTGGTCACCGGGCATAGTGAAGGGTCTAGGGTCGGGGATATATACGGCGGAGAAGTCAAGTCCCGGATGAACAGAGGGTGCGCATGACGGTACGGCGGGTGATGGGCATCGAGACGGAATACGGCATCTCCGTGCCCGGACAGCCGGGGGCCAACGCGATGGTGACCTCCTCCCAGGTCGTCAACGCCTATCTGGCCGCCTCGGCCGCCAGGGCGCGGCGGGCGCGGTGGGACTTCGAGGAGGAGAACCCGCTGCGCGACGCCCGGGGCTTCGACCTGTCCAGGGAGGTGGCCGACCAGAGCCAGCTCACCGACGAGGACCTGGGCCTGGCCAACGTGATCCTCACCAACGGCGCTCGGCTCTACGTCGACCACGCCCATCCCGAATACTCCACTCCCGAGTGCACCAACCCGCGGGCCGCGGTGATCTGGGACAAGGCGGGGGAGCGGGTCATGCACGACGCCGCGGTCCGCGCGTCGGCGATCCCGACCAACGCCCCGATCCAGCTCTACAAGAACAACACCGACAACAAGGGCGCCTCCTACGGCTGCCACGAGAACTACCTGATGCGGCGGGCCACGCCGTTCGCCGACATCGTCAGGCACCTGACGCCGTTCTTCGTCTCCCGGCAGGTCGTCACCGGCGCAGGCAAGGTCGGCATCGGCCAGGACTCGCGGGGCGAGGGCTTCCAGATCAGCCAGCGGGCCGACTTCTTCGAGGTCGAGGTGGGCCTGGAGACCACGCTCAAGCGGCCGATCATCAACACCCGGGACGAGCCGCACGCCGACCCGGAGAAATACCGCCGCCTGCACGTCATCATCGGCGACGCCAACATGTCGGAGATCTCGACCTACCTGAAGCTCGGCTCCACCGCGCTGGTGCTGGCCATGATCGAGGACGGCTACTTCACCCGCGACCTCGCGGTCGAGAACCCCGTCCAGGCGCTGCGCGCGGTCTCCCACGACCCGACGCTCAGATACGAGATCGCGATGCGCGACGGCCGCAAGCTCACCGCCGTCCAGCTCCAGATGGAGTATCTGGAGCTGGCCCGCAAATACGCCGAGGAGCGCAGCGGCAACGGCGTGGACGAGCTCACCAAGGACGTCCTGGACCGCTGGGAGTCGGTCCTGACCCGCCTGGCCGAAGACCCGATGCAACTGTCCAGGGAGCTGGACTGGGTGGCCAAGCTGGAGCTGCTGGAGGGCTACCGCACCCGCGACGGCCTGGCCTGGTCCCACCCACGCCTGCAGCTCGTCGACCTGCAATACTCCGACATCCGCCCCGACCGCGGCCTGTACAACCGGCTGGTCGCCCGGGGCCGGATGCAGCGCCTGGTCACCGAGGAGGAGGTCCAGCGGGCCATCGAGGCGCCGCCCGGCGACACGCGGGCCTACTTCCGGGGCCGCTGCCTGAGCCAGTTCAGCGAGTCGGTCGCGGCCGCCTCCTGGGACTCGGTCATCTTCGACATCCCCGGCCGCGAGTCCCTGCAGCGCGTCCCGACCTTGGAGCCGCTGCGCGGCACCAAGGCCCACGTGGGCGAGCTGTTCGACCGCTGCCGCACGGCCGCCGACCTGGTGAACGCGCTCACCGGCGAGTAGGGCCGATCCTGTCGCGGGGCGCCGGCCGGAGCGGGCCGCCGCCCTGCGGCCCGTGCCCGCCGAGGGTGCGGACGGCGTGTCCCGCCCGGGTCCCCGGCGCCGCCCGGATTGACGGGCGGCGGACAACCGGGGTACGTTCCGGGTGTTTTGTGGCGGTGCGAGGGAAATCCGGTGAGATTCCGGTGCGGTCGCGCCACTGTAACCGGCCCAAGGGCCGGGAGCCAGGTCACTCGGCCGCCACCGACCTACGAAAAGGGACGCGTCAATCCCGAAGGAGGTGGCCGTGAGCCAGATCTCTGCTCCGCACGCCCAGCCCATCCCATGGATCTCCCTCACCCGCTGGCTGCTCGCCGTACCGGTGCTGCTGCTCATCGCCTACCTGGTCGCCTTCGACCAGGGAGCGATCTCGCAGGCCGGGAATTACCTGCACGAACTCATGCACGACGGGCGCCATCTGCTCGGCGTTCCGTGCCACTGAGCCGCAAGTGATCATCAAACTCATCGTCCGGGGCATGCTCGTCGGACTGCTCGCCGGGTTGATCGCGGCCGCCTTCGCCTACACCGTGGGCGAGCCGCGCATCGACCAGGCCATCGCGCTGGAGGAGGCGGCCGCGGCCGCCGCCCCGGCCACCGGATCCCACTCCCACGGGGAGGCCGCGCCCGCGGGGCACTCCCACGGCGAGGACGAGGCACTGGTCAGCAGGGACGGCCAGCGGTTCGGCCTCTTCCTCGCCCTCGGCCTGTACGGGCTGGCCGTCGGCGGGCTGTTCGCCCTCGCCTACGCGGCCCTGCGCGGCCGGGCCGGGCCCCGGTCGGAACCGGCGCTCGCGGTCACCCTCGCGGCCGCCGCGTTCACCGCGATCGTCCTGGTGCCCTTCCTGAAGTATCCCGCCAACCCGCCCGCCGTCGGCGACCCTGAGACGATCAACCAGCGCACCGTGCTCTACCTGGTCGCCGTGGCCATCGGGATCCTCTCCGTCGCCGCGGGCGCGGCCACCCACCGCTACGCCGACCGGAGCGAGCCGTGGCTGCGCTGGGCGGCGGCCGGCGCCGCGGTCCTGATACCGGTCGCGGCGGCCTGGATCCTCCTGCCGGAGATCAGCGAGGTGCCCCAGGGCTTCCCCGCCGACCTGCTGTGGGACTTCCGGATCGCCTCCATCGGCACCCAAGCGGTCTTCTGGCTCGGCGTCGGCGCCCTGTTCGCCTTCGCCGCGCGCAGGCGCAGCCCGGTGTGACGGCCCCCTCGGGGGTCACGCGGCTGCTGCTGGTCTGCCACGCCTCGACCCAGGCGACGGCGCGGGCCGCGTTCCCGGGCGACGAACCGCTCGACGGACGCGGCCTGCGCCGGGCCGCCGGCCTGGCCGGGCACTTCGGTCACGGCCCGGCGGCCTGCGCCACGGAGCTGCGCTGCACCCAGACGGCCACGGCGCTCGGCCTGCGGATCGACCCCGACCCGCTGCTGGCCGACTGTGACCACGGACGCTGGAGCGGCCGGACGCTGGAGGAGGTCGAGGCCGCCGAACCCGAGGCCCTCGCCGCCTGGCTCACCGACCCCGGCGCCGCGCCCCACGGAGGGGAGTCGGTCGCCGGGCTCCTCGGCCGGGTGGCCGGCTGGCTCTCCCACCGGGCCCCCGGCCGGACCGTCGCGATCACCCACCCCTCGTTCATCCGCGCCGCGGTCGTCCACGCCCTCGGCGCCCCCGCCCCAGCCTTCTGGCGCGTCGACGTCGCGCCGCTGGCCCGCGTCGCGCTCACCGGGCGCGGCGGGCGCTGGCGGCTGAGCTACCCGGCGTGACGACATCCAAGGAGATCCCGAAAGTGCGTGACCCGCGCTACCCCTTCACCGCGATCGTGGGGTCGGAGGAGCTGAAACTCGCGCTCATCCTCAACGCCGTCTCCCCCCGCGTCGGCGGGGTGCTGGTCCGGGGCGAGAAGGGGACCGCCAAGTCCACGATCGTGCGGGCGCTGGCGGCGCTCCTGCCCGCCGTCGAGGCGGTGGACGGCTGCCGCTTCTCCTGCGACCCCGCCGCGCCGGACCCCGAGTGCCCGGACGGGCCGCACCGGGACCGGACGGCGGCCGCGCGGCCCGCGCGCCTGGTCGAGCTGCCGGTCGGCGCCTCCGAGGACCGCCTGGCCGGCTCCCTCGACCTCGAACGCGCGCTCACCGAGGGGGTGAAGGCGTTCGAACCCGGCCTCCTGGCGGCCGCCCACCGGGGCGTCCTCTACGTCGACGAGGTCAACCTGCTCCACGATCACCTGGTCGACCTGCTGCTCGACGCCGCCGCGCTCGGCACCTGCTACGTCGAGCGCGAAGGGGTGTCGGTACGGCACGCCGCCCGGTTCCTGCTGGTGGGCACCATGAACCCGGAGGAGGGAGAGCTGCGCCCGCAGCTCCTCGACCGCTTCGGGCTGACCGTGGAGGTCCGGGCGTCGCGGGAGCCGTCGCAGCGGGCGGAGGTGGTGCGGCGGCGTCTGGAGTTCGAGGCCGGACCGGCCGGGTTCGCCGCCCGCTGGTCCGGGCAGGAGCGGGCGCTGGCGGCACGCATCGCCGAGGCGCGGGCCCGGGTGGCGCAGGTGGTCCTGCCGGACTCCGCGCTCCGGCAGATCGCCACGGTCTGCGCGGCGTTCGAGGTGGACGGCCTCCGGGCGGACCTGGTCACCGCGAACGCGGCGATCGCCCACGCCGCCTGGCAGGGCCGTACCGCCGTCACCGCCGACGACGTGCGGGAGGCCGCCAGGCTCGCCCTCCCGCACCGCCGCCGCCGCGACCCCTTCGACGCCCCCGGTCTGGACGAGTCCAAACTGGAGGAGATCCTCGACCGGTTCCCCGACGGCCCCGACGACGATCCGGACGGCCCGGACCCCGGCGGCCCCGGTGGCTCCGGCGGGGACGGCCCGGGGGAGGGGGGTCCCGCGGGGGACGGCCCCGGCCGGGACACCTCGGTGAACGACGGTCGCGGGGAGGACGGCCCGGCGGACCGCTCCGGCCGGGACGCCGCCGGTGAGGACCGCGCCCACCCCGGCGCTCCGGCCGCCGGCCCCGCACGGCCCGGCGACCCGTCGCCGGCCGCCGCTCCGGGGCCGGCGGCCGGGGGCGCCCGCCGAGACCAGACCTTCGACGCCTTCGACGCCGACCCGGCGCGGCCCGCCAGGCTGTTCACCGTCCCCGGCGTCGGAGCCGGCGCCCCCGGACGGCGGTCACGGGCCACGACCCCCCTCGGCCGGACCACCGGCGCCCGGACCCCCCGGGGCCGCCCCGCCTCCCTGCACCTGAAGGCGACCGTCGGCGCCGCCGCGCCGTACCAGATCAGCCGGGGCAGGAGCGGTCCCGGCCTGCTGCTGCGGCGCGACGACCTCAGGGAGGCCGTCCGCGAGGGCCGCGAGGGCAACCTGGTGCTGTTCGTCGTGGACGCGAGCGGATCCATGGCCGCCCGGCAGCGCATGCGCGCGGTCAAGACGGCCGTACTGGGCCTGCTGCTCGACGCCTACCAGCGGCGCGACAAGGTCGGGCTGGTCACCTTCCGCGGCAGCCGCGCCGACCTCGTGCTGCCGCCCACCTCCTCTGTCGAGGCGGGCGCCGCCCGGCTGCGCGAGCTGCCCACCGGCGGGCGCACCCCCCTCGCCGCGGGGCTGCTGCGGGCCGCCGAGGTGCTGCGAGTGGAGCGCCTGCGCGACCCGGCCAGACGCCCGCTGGTGGTCCTGGTCACCGACGGACGGGCCACCTCCGGCACCGTCGAGGACTCCCACCGCGCCGCCGGGCTGCTGGCCGGGGTGACGGGCGTGGTGGTGGACTGCGAGGGCGGGCACGTCCGCCTCGGCCTGGCCCGCTCCCTGGCGGAGCGGATGGGCGCCGAGACCGTGCGCCTGGACGACCTCACCGACCTCGCCGGGATGATCCGTGAGCGCCGGAGCGCCGCGTGACGGCGCCCGCACGACGATGAAAGGTGATCAACGATGCCCCAGGGCAGACCGGTCAGCGTGCCCGACGACGGCCTGACCACCCGGCAGCGCCGCACCCGGCCGCTGCTGATCGTGCACACCGGCCCCGGCAAGGGCAAGTCCACCGCCGCCTTCGGCCTGGCCCTGCGCGCCTGGAACCAGGGCTGGCCGATCGGGGTGTTCCAGTTCGTCAAGTCGGCCAAATGGCGCATCGGCGAGGAGCGCGCCCTGCGGGTGCTCGGCGACTCGGGGGAGGGCGGGTCGGTCTCCTGGCACAAGATGGGGGAGGGCTGGTCCTGGATCCAGCGCCCCGGCACCGAGGAGGACCACGCCGCCGACGCCCGCGAGGGCTGGGAACAGATCAAACGCGACCTCGCCGCCGAGACGTTCCGCCTGTACGTGCTCGACGAGTTCACCTATCCGATGAAGTGGGGCTGGATCGACGCCGACGAGGTGGTCGACACCCTGGCCGGGCGGCCGGGCGGCCAGCACGTCGTCGTCACCGGACGCGACGCCGACCCCCGCCTGGTCGCCGTCGCCGACCTGGTGACGGAGATGGGCAAGGTCAAGCACCCCATGGACGCCGGGCAGAAAGGCCAGAAGGGCATCGAATGGTAGCCCGCCTGGTCATCGCCGCCCCGGCCTCGGGGGCCGGGAAGACCACCGTGGCGACCGGACTGATGGCCGCGCTGGCCCGCCGGGGGATGGCGGTCTCCCCGCACAAGGTGGGACCCGACTACATCGATCCCGGATACCACGCCGTGGCCACCGGCCGCCCCGGGCGCAACCTCGACCCGTGGCTGGTGGGGGAGGAGCTCGTCGCCCCGCTGTTCCTGCACGGCGCGGCCGGGGCCGACCTCGCGGTGGTCGAGGGGGTGATGGGCCTGTACGACGGGGCGGGCGCGAGCGAATACGCCTCCACCGCGCACGTCGCCAGGCTGCTCGACGCCCCCGTGGTCCTGGTCGTGGACGCGGCGAAACAGAGCCGGTCCGTGGCCGCGCTCGTGCACGGGTTCGCCTCCTACGACACCCGGCTCAGGTTCGGCGGGGTGATCCTCAACAGGATCGGCTCGGCCCGGCACGAGGACCTCTGCCGCGAGGCCCTGGCCGAGAGCGGCGTCCCGGTGCTGGGCGCGATCCGCCGCAGCGACGCCGTCTCCGTCCCCTCCCGGCATCTCGGCCTCGTCCCCGCCGCCGAACGCCGGACGCAGGCCACCCGGGCCGTCGACGCCGTCGCCGCCCTCGTGGCCGGCTCCTGCGACCTGGAGGAACTGGTACGGCTGGCGCGCACCGCGCCGCCGCTGCGCGCCCGCCCGTGGAGCCCCGGCCCGGCCGGGCCCGTCGCGGCGGACGCACCGGAGACGGCGGCCACCGGGGCCGCGCCGACCACTGGGACCGCGCCGACCACTGGGACCGCGCCGGCCACTGGGACCGCGCCGGCCACTGGGACCGCGCCGGCCACGACGAGGATCGCGGTCGCCGGCGGCCAGGCGTTCACCTTCGGCTACACCGAACAGGCCGAACTCCTGACGGCCGCCGGAGCGGAGGTCGTCACCTTCGACCCCCTCACCGACGAGGCCCTGCCCGAGGGGAGCCGGGGGATCGTCATCGGCGGCGGCTTCCCCGAGGTCTACGCGGCCGAGCTGTCGGCCAACGAGCCGCTGCGCAAGGAGATCGCCGCCTTCGACGGGCCGATCTCAGCCGAGTGCGCGGGCCTGCTGTATCTCGCCCGGAAGCTGGACGGCAGGCCGATGTGCGGGGTCCTGGACGTCGAGGCCGGGATGACCGGCGCGCTCACCCTCGGATACCGGGACGCGGTGGCCGTCCGGGACTCGGTGCTGACCAGGGAGGGTGAGCGGTACCGCGGCCACGAGTTCCACCGCACCGCCGTCCGGCCCGCGCCGGAGCGGCCCCTGTTCCGCTGGCGGGGCGGCGGCGACGGGTTCGCCGATGGCCGGGTGGTCGCCTCCTACCTGCACCTGCACTGGGCCGGCGGCCCCCATCTGGCCGCCCGGTTCGTGGCGGCGTGCCGCTAGTGCTCGGCTCCTCCTCGGGCGGGCCGGCCCCGGCCGGCACCGGTCGCGCGTCTCTCGTGAGGATGGGCTGATCTACGATGTGAAGTGCTGGGGCCGGGCCGTGGGCAACCGCGGCGACGCGACCGTCACCCCCTCCAGCCGGAGGACATCCGACAGCAGGCGCGCGGCCTGCCCGGCGCTCATGCGGGCCGCCGGATCGCGCCGGAGCAGCCCCTCCAGGACCGCCCGGAGCGGTCCGGCCTTCGCCGGCGGGTCCGGATTCCTGGTCATCGCCGTGCCCAGCACCGCCGGGGAGTCGGAGCCGGGATACGGTGCGCGCCCCTCCACGGCGAAATACAGGCTCGCCCCGAACGACCACAGATCGGCGGCCGGGGTCGCCGGCCTGCCCCGCAGCCGCTCCGGCGCCAGGTAGCCGGGCGCGCAGCCGATCGGCACGGTCGTCGAGGCGCTCGCCTCCCCGCTCAGCGCCGCGATCCCGAAGTCCGACAGCACCACCCGGTCGCCGGTCAGCAGGACGTTGCCCGGGTTGATGTCGCGGTGCAGCACACCCGCCCCGTGGGCGTGCCGTAGTCCCGACAGCAGCTGGAAGCCGATCCAGGCCGCCCAGTGGACCGGCAGGTGGCCCAGGTGCCGTACCGTCTCCTTCAGCGTGAGGGCCTCCAGCAGCTCCATCACGATCCAGAGCCGTCCGCCCTCCTCCAGCAGGTCGTGCACCGAGACCACCGCCGGGTGGTTCAGCCGCCCGGCCGAACGCGCCTCGCGCAGCGCCCTGCGGCGCGCCTCCTGCAGGTCCGCCCCATGTTCCCGGAACAGCGGCTGAATTTCCTTGATGGCCACATTCCGGCGGAGCCGTGAATCGTGGGCGCGCCACATGATGCCCACGCCGTCCCGCCCGATCGGTGAAATCAGCTGATAACGGCCACCCAGTAGCCGTGTGTTTCCCGTTCCCGTTCCCATGAACCATCCGTTGCAGTAGAAGCCGGGCCCCTCAGCTGATTCATGTTTACATCTGGAACGGTGCACGCCGCCGCCGTGATAGGTGATTGCGCATAACGATTGAGTAGCACGGATAGCCGAGTATTGAACGGGTGCGGCGGAGTTTTGATTGCCTTCTTAATTCCGGCGGGCAATCGGTGATCGGTGCGGTCCGGCGGTGCCGCCGGGCCGCACCGGGTCAGGCCGCGCTGTCCGGCCGCACCAGACCGGGCCGCGCCGGGACGGCCACGTTGGCCAGCATGGCCGAGGTCTGCTCGGCGCTCAGCCGCGCCCTCGGGTCCTTGCGCAGCAGCCCGCGCAGGACCGGCTCCAGGGGGCCCGCCCGGCGCGGCGCGCGCGCCGGCTCCCGCAGCGCCTCCACCAGAGCGGCCATCGAGTTGACCGTGCGGAACGGGGTCCGGCCCTCCACCGCCATGTAGAGGGTCGCCCCGAACGACCACATGTCCGCCTCACGGGTGCCGCCCCGGCCGTGCAGCGCCTCCGGCGCGATGAACGCCGGCGTGCCCCGCATCGAGGTGTTGGTCGCCCCCTCGGGCGCGGCGAAGCCGAAGTCGGCCAGCACCACCCGGTCGCCGGTCAGCATGATGTTGGCCGGCTTGATGTCGCGGTGGATCACCCCGCCGTCGTGCGCGTGCCGCAGCGCCTCCAGCAGGCGGCGGCCCATCGCGGCCACCAGGTCCGCAGGGAGCGGCCCGGCCTGGACCAGCGTGTCGTGCAGGGTCAGCGCCTCCAGGAACTCCATGACGATCCAGAGCCGCTCGGCCTCCTCGGCCAGGTTGTGCACCGTGACGATGCCCCGGTGGCTCAGCCGCGCCGCCATCCGCGCCTCGCGCACCACCAGGCGCCGCCGCTCGGCCGCCTCGGGCCCGGGTGGGAGGACGATCTCCTTGAGCGCCACCTCTCGTTCGAGCAGCAGGTCGTAGGCGCGCCAGACGACGCCGGTCGCTCCACGGCCGACGGGGGAGACGAGTTTGTACCGGCTGGCGACGATGGTGCTCACCTGCCAATGATCGCAGTTTCGTCCCCCTCGGGCCTAACTGGAGCGGTCCGGGCGTGTCAGTAAGAATACGGAAATATGTGAATCTACCAAGTAAAGGCGGTCAGACGAGGCCGATGCCCAGCAGCAACGTCCCGGCGCCCAGCGACACCCCGCCCAGGACCGTCAGCCAGATCAGCCTGTTCGGCTTGGTGTCGGAGGGGCGGACGACCGACAGGAAGAAGCCGATCGGCATCAGGATCGGTGCCGCGACGATCAGGACGCGGGCGAGGGTCTTCAGGCCGTCGGACAGGTCGGCCTGGTCGACGTAGACCATCGCGACGAGCGCGAAGAGCACCAGGATGCCCGCGTGCGCGTGCCCGGCCCGCCACAGGCCCCGCCGTACCGGGTTGTCCAGGTAGCCGGGGATGCCGCGCATGATGTGCGCGAGCAGGGAGACGCCGCCGAAGGCGATGGTGGGCACGGTGATCAGGAGCACTCCGGCGGTGCTCAGCGATGCGGGTGACATGGGGGTCCTTTCATTGGATAGCTGCGCTAGCCAATTATTGGATAGGGTCGCTATCCAGTCAAGTGGGGAAGAATTTGCCTCAGGGGGGCGGGAGCGGGTTCTCTGACAGGCAGGACCTCGGAGCGGCCGCGACGCGTTCTCGCGAAGATCGCGGGACGATCCGCGCGAAATGTCTGCCGGTTCGGGGAAGATATGAAGCACAAGCGTCCCCCAAGCGGAGGTGCCACAGATGGCGAGCAAGGAGACCGGCGGGCAGAAGCACGGCAGCCGGAGCGACAAGGACGTGGAGGAGACCACCACGGTGGACACCTCCGACGTCCAGGAGCGCAACGAGAAGCTCTCGGACGACGTCGACTCGATCCTCGACGAGATCGACGAGGTCCTCGAGGAGAACGCCGAGGAGTTCGTGCGGAGTTACGTCCAAAAGGGCGGCGAGTAGAAGACGGGTCCGGACAAACGGTCAGGCTTGAGGTGGATTCAACGGTCAGTCCGGAAACCCGTCCCGGCCGCGGGCCGGCCGGGCCGGTCGCCGAGTCCGGACCGGCACGCGGATGGCGGACGGCCGCGCCCGCCATTGCGAGGAGCACTTCCCGAAGGGGCTCCACCTCGGACCGCGGTAAACGGAGGGCTGGGCGGGGGAAGACTCTCCGGGTGCGGCCCGGGGTTTCCGAAGGGACGAATACTGTCCGAAATACAAAAGAGTCAGTTCGCACGCCGAATTCAGCCGTAATCAATCACAGTCTGACGGGCATGCCGCTTGCCGGGGGCCCGGCCGCACCCACCTGACACGCTCCGGTGGGATCACCGGCCATGCCACAGGGTGAGAAGGGACGCGCTCAGCCCGATCTCGTCAGGTGAACGGTCGCGATCTCGAAGGGGCGCAGCGGCAGCCGCACCACGCCGCCGGCGACCTCCAACCGCCCGCCCGCCACACCGAGCACGTCGGAGTGGCGGGCGGTGGCGAACGGGCCGCGGATGACGGCCTCGGTGGCCGAGGGGTGCTCGGCCACGAGACGGATCTCCAGCACGTCGCCGCGCTCGCGCAGCGCCGTGAGCACCACTCCCGCGCCCTCGACGGTGATGGGCGTGCCGGCGCCCCCGGCGGACGTGCCCGGGGAGGCGGCGGGAAGGCGGCCCGACCCCGGCACCGCCAGCAGCGCGTGCCGATACTCCTCCGCCAGGCGCGGCAGCCCCGCCTCGTGCCAGGCGCCCGCGTGGGGCAGTACGGCCAGGCGCATCGTGACCGGCCCGGGGCACTGGGCGGCGGGGGTGGGGAGCTGGGGGCCGGCGGGCTCGTCGCGGTAGGCGTGGCGGTCCCTCGACAGCAGCCCCACCGAGCGGATCAGGGTGAGCGCCAGCTCGCGGCCGGTCAGCTCGTACTCGGTCACCTGGTCCAGCAGGACCGCCAGGCCGCCGGCGGTGACGAAGCCCTCGGCGGGGAAGGTGGGCAGGGGGGTCTCGCCGCAGCCGCCCTCACCCGTCAGGCCGCGCCGCACCACCGAGAGCTGCCCCTCGGAGAAGGACTCCGCCGCCGGCCGGGGGAGCGGCGCGTGCCAGCGGACCCGATGGTCGCGGCAGCGGTTGTCGAAGGAGATCTCCAGGCGCAGGTAGGGCTCGCCCGCCCGGAGCTCGGCCCGGGTGGTGACGGTGACGCTCTCGGTGGCCTCCGAGCGGGCCTGCGGCGTGCCGCCGGCCGGCCAGGCGTACACGCGGCGGATCTCCAGCACCGACACCAGCGGCCCGGCGTAGACGCTCTCCACCTCGACCCTGACGGGGGTGTCGACGAGGGCGTCGGCGCGGGGCGGGGCGTGGTTGTAGGTGTCGCCGGCGTCGCCGCCGTCGACGACGCGGCCCACGCCGTGGGCCTCGGCGCCGGCCGACGACAGCGACAGGGTCCCGTCGGGGGCGACGGTGACGCGGAGCAGGCCGTTGTCGAGCGTGCCGTCGGCCGGGCGCTCCCAGCCGGGCGAGTCCGGCGCGGCGGCCCGCGCGGGTGTGGAGGTCAGCACGGTACGGCCCAGCGGCGCGACGGTGACGTGGGCGGCGACGGTGACGACGGGCTCGGCGAGGGTGCGCACCCGCCAGGGGCCCGGCCGGGCCGCGGCGCCGCGCAGCACCGCGGCCCGGAGGTCGGCGTAGTCGTAGCCGCTGGTGGCGTGGCGGCCGACGACGATGGTGAAGACGTTCTCGGAGACGTCCGCGGAGGCGGACCAGGAGACGATCTGCAGGCCGAGGAGTTCGCGCTCGTGAACCCGGCCGAGGAGCCGGGTGAGGTCGTCCATGACGGTCTCGTCGAGGAGGGTGGGGGCCAGCTCCAGCCGCTGCGACGGCACCCGGCCGCCGTCCGGGGCTGACAGGGCGGCGCGGCTGTCGGGCAGGTCGGCCAGGACCAGGGCGGTGCGCGGGAAGGGCGAGGGGTTGACGACCACGAGGTCGTCGCGGCCGGCCCGGTCGGCGAGGGAGGCGCTGACCATGTCGACGACGGCCTGGCCGATCTGCTCGGCCTCGGCGATGCGGGCGGCGACCTGCTGGGCGGTCTCGTCGGCGCCGCAGCCGGTGATGGAGTCGTGGCCGCTGCAGGCGATGAGGCGGCGCCAGGCCATGTCGAGCAGTTTCGAGGCGGCCGTGCTGCCGGGCAGCCAGAGCGCCGCCAGGGGTTCGGCGTAGCGGGTGACGACGCGCTCGGCGCGGGCCATGGCCTGTTTGGCGGGCATGCGGGCCGAGAGGACGCCGGGCAGGATGTTGGCCCGGGCGTGGGAGCGCAGCTCGCCGTGGACGGCCGGCAGGCCCGTGACGGCGGGGTCCTGGGCGGTGACGTAGTCGTGGAGGGTCGCGACGCGCAGCCCGGCGGCGGTGATGTCGGCGGCCGGGGCGCTGTGGTCGGCGCCGTACATGGCCAGCAGGGGGCCGGTGGGACGCCAGGGGCGCATGGTCTCGGTGAAGGCGGCGAGACGGTCGGCGAGCGCCTCCGGAGGGCCGCTGAACAGGGCGACGGCGTTGCCGTACCCGCCAGGGAGATACTGGGTGCGGATCGCGGTGCCGTCGGCGCCGACCCAGGCGAAGGCGTCGCGGTCGACGGAGGCGGGCACGCCGCGCCACAGGCAGGCGTGCCCGAGGCCGGCCTGGCGCAGGATCTGCGGCATCTGGGCGCAGTGCCCGAACTGGTCGGGCAGATACCCGACCCGCATGACGCCGCCGAGCTCGGCGGCGCCGCGCATGCCGTACTCGAGGTTGCGGATCAGCGTCTCCCCGGCGCAGAGGAACTCGTCGGCGAGGATGAGCCACGGTCCGGCGGCGAGGCGGCCCTGCGCGATGAGCCCCCTCACCTCGGGGAGCCGTTCGGGGCGGATCTCCAGATAGTCCTCCAGGGCGGCGAGCTGGCCGTCCATGGTGAACCGGTAGCCGGGGTCGGCGGCCATGGTGTCGAGGACCTCGTCGAGCATGCGGACCAGGCCGAGCCGGAACCGCTGGAACGGCAGGTACCACTCGCGGTCCCAGTGGGTGTGCGGGACGACCACGATGTCAGGCGTCATGCGCCTCGCCTCCGGTCGACGGCCCGGCGACCGACCTGATGATTCTCTGGGCTGTCACGATGTCGGCCAGGCCGCCGGCGAGCCCGGTGAGCGGGGCGGTGCCCTCGGTGGCGAGGGCGTGGAAGGCCTCGAGCTGGCGTTCGAACGCCTCGGACACGTCGCGGTGGACGGTCCTGACCTCCGTCGTCCCGTCCAGGGAGCTGGAGGTCAGGACCGTGGGGGCGTTCATCAGATAGGGGGAGGGGAAGACCAGCTCCAGTGTGCCCTCCTCGTGGTGGACGCTGACGGTCTCCCGGTAGGCGGGGTGGCCGGGCAGGTAGTGCCAGCGCAGGCTGTAGCGGCCCTGCCGCAGGGCTCCGCCGACCTCGATGGAGGGCCCCTCCCACACGGCGGTGTGCTCGACGGTGGCGGGCGGGCCGCTGAAGGTGCGCATGAGCGCGAGGTCGTGGCAGAGGCTGCCGAGCACGACCCCCGAATACAGTGACCTGATCGGTGCGGGCGCGGCTCCGAGGGCGGTGTCCAGGGCCTTCTCGTCGGCTCTGATCCAGGGTTCGAGGGCCGCCGGGGACGGCCGCGAGGGCCGGACACGGGCGAAGGCGAGCTGGGCCTCGCCGGTGGGGTGCAGCACGGTGACGTCCAGGTGCCGGACGGTGCGCCCCTCCAGCAGCGCCACCGCCCGCCGCACGGCCGGGTCGTACTGTTTCATGTAGCCCACCATCAGCCGCGTCTCGTTCTTCAGCGCGCGCGCCTCGGCCTGGCTGTAGGCCAGGGGCTTCTCGCACAGTACGGCGAGGCCGCGCTCCAGGGCGGCGGCGACGAGGGCCCCGTGGGTCCCGGCGGTGAGCACGATGAGCGCGTCGAAGCCGCCCCGGTCGAGCATCGTCATGGGGTCGGCGCACCAGCGCGCCCCGAGCCGCCGCCCGACGGACTCCGCCTGCGCGGGGTCGAGGTCGCACACGTCGGTCACCTCGAACAGCTCCCGGCGCCTGGCCAGCAGCGGCAGGTATATGACCTGCGCGGCGACGCCGAGCCCGGCGACCGCGATCCTCATGTGCACAGTGCCATCACCTCGTTGCGGAAGGTCTCCAGCCGGTGGGGGCCGGGCCGGGCCGGGACGGTGACCCGGTCGCCGACGACGGCCCGCCGCATGTCCGGCCCCCACAGCACCAGCCCGTCGCCGCCGACGACCAGGAAGTCGTCGCCGTGGCGGAGCAGCAGCGGCCCGTCGGGGGTGGCGGACACGGCGGTGGCGCCGGTGCGCAGCCCCTCCAGGGGGTCGCCGCCGAGCACCCAGGTGGTGGGGTCGCCGGGCGGATGGCCCTCCTCGGGCCGGTGGTAGTCGCTGCCGCCGACCATCGCCGCCCCCGCCGACCAGATCTGGGTCCAGGCCAGCGGCGCGCCCCAGGTCCGGTCCCACCAGCTCCAGTGCCACACCTCGACGGCGGGTGGCCGCGTGGTCATGGGGTGGCGCCAGGCGCAGTCGCCGGCGACGGGGTGGTTGATCGACAGCACCCCGCCCCTGTCGCGCACCTCCCGGGCCCACCGGTCCGGGCTCTGGCGGAAGTCGATCCAGCCGATGTCGCCGAAGGCGTTGGCGTGGCCGAGATCGGTGGTGACCTCCTGGCCGGGGACGAGGGTGATGGAGGCGAAGGTGGCGGCGGCGGGCAGCTCGGCGTGGTGGCTGACGGTGTTGTGGTCGGTGACCGCGAGGAAGTCCAGGCCCCGGTCGGCGGCCAGGCAGGCCAGCTCGGAGACGCTGAGCGAGCCGTCGGAGTGGACGGTGTGGGCGTGCAGGTCCCCGGCCAGCCAGCGCAGCCCGCCGAGCGAGGGCAGGCCGCGCCTGGTCGCGGCCGGCTCGCGGGGCGGGGGAGGGGGCCGCAGGCCGGGCCGGGCGGGCGGGGTGAGGGGCGGGGACAGGTGCGGGATGACCCTCAGCTCGTACGGCAGGCCGCCCGGCGGGACGCGGTGGAGGCCGAGGAGGACCCGCCAGAGGCCGGGCTCGGGCTCGCCGGACAGGTAGCCGGGGGTGGCCCAGGTGGGGGTGACCGTGTATTCGGAGCGGGCGCCGCCGGACCAGCCGCGGAAGCCCAGCGGCCCGTGGCAGCCGAGGTCCAGCACACCCGCCGAGCGGTCGTAGGACAGCCGGACGGTGAAGCCCCGGGCGTCGGCGGGCAGCTCGAACGGGACGTCGTGGACGGGGGCGGCCAGCCGGTCCTCCAACGTCCACCGGCCGGTGACGCGCAGCGCCCTCATGCCTGCCCGGCCAGTCGGTCGTCGCGGTAGACCAGGGCGCGCCCGCGCCGGGGGACCGCCCAGGCGGCCGCGCCGACGGCGGGCTCGTGACCTTCGGGGACGACGGCCTGGACGAGGTGGCCGGCGCCCTCCAGGGTGACGAGGGTCGCGGTGCCGAGGTTCTCCAGCACGGCGACCTCCCCGGCGAACCCGTCGTCTCTTCTGGTGGCCGACAGGTCGGTGTACTCCGGGCGCACGCCGTACACGACCCGCTCGCCGTCGGGCAGCCCCTCGGGTGCGGGCAGCACCGCCCCCGCCACGTGGAGCGCGCCGCCGCCGGCCTCGCCGGGCAGCAGGTTCATCGGGGTGGCGCCGATGAAGGAGGCGACGAAAGTGGTGGCGGGCCGGTGGAAGATCTCGGCCGGGGTGCCGACCTGGGCGATCCGCCCGGCGTCCATCACCGCGATCCGGTGGGCCAGGGCGAGGGCCTCGCCCTGGTCGTGGGTGACGAACACGGTGGTGACGCCGAGCTCGTCCTGCAGGCGCTTGAGGAAGGTGCGGGCCTCCAGTCGGAGCCGGGCGTCGAGGTTGGACAGGGGCTCGTCGAACAGGAAGGCCCGGGGACGGCAGGCGATGGCCCGGGCGAGCGCGACCCGCTGCTGCTGGCCGCCCGACAGCTGCCCGGGACGCCTGCCGAGCAGCTCGGTCAGGCTGAGCCTGGCGGCGACCTCGGCGGCCCTGGCCTCCCGCCGGACGCGGGGCGTCTTCTTGATCCGCAGAGGGTAGGCGATGTTGGCGGTGACGTCCATGTGGGGGAAGAGGGCGTAGTCCTGGAAGACCATGGCGACGTCGCGGCGGCCGGGCGGCAGCGCCGTCACGTCGCTCCCGCCGATGCCGATCCTTCCGGAGGTGGGGGTCTCCAGGCCGGCGATGCTCCGCAGCAGCGTGGTCTTGCCGCAGCCCGACGGGCCCAGCAGCGCGAAGAACTCCCCCTCCCCGACGTCGAGGTCGAGGGAGTCGAGCGCCCGCGCTCCCCCGGGGAACACCTTGGTCAGACCCTGTACGGAGATCACCGCTTGATCCCTCCATGGAAGCGGAAGCCGTACCTGCTGCTGACGAACAGGTACATCAGTACCACCGGCAGCGAGTAGAGCAGCGAGAACGTCGAGATGAGGGCGAGGTCGGGCTGGCCGCCCTCGGTGTAGAGGGTGTAGAGGACGACCGCGCTGGGGGACTTGCCGGGGTCGCGCAGCAGGATGTACTGCATCAGGAAGCCGCCCCACACGCTGGCCACCGCCCACACCGCGACCGTGGCCAGGCCCGGCCGCACGAGGGGGACCACGATGTGCCGCAGGATCTGCAGCGGGGAGGCGCCGAAGACCCGCGCGGACTCCTCGTAGGAGGTGGGGGTGGCGTCCATGAAGTCCTTGAGGATGAAGATCGCCGCCGGGAGCAGGCCGCCGGAGACGACGAGGACGACCCCGAGATGGGTGTCGACGAGGCCGAGCCGGGTGGCCAGCTCGAAGATCGGCACCATCGCGGCGGTGCCCGTGACGACCGACGAGAGCAGCAACAGCACGTACAGCAGGGCGTCGCGGCCGGGCACCCGGACCCGGGACAGGGCGTAGGCGGCCAGCGCGGCCAGGACGACCACGGTCACCGCCGCGCCGCCCGCCTGGATCACGGAGTTGCCGATGGAGCCGAGCGCGTAGGGGTTGTCGAGGATGGCGCGGAAGTTGTCCAGCGTGAACTCCGGCGGCGACACCGTGACGGAGGGGTGCGCGTCGAAGGGCGCCGAGGCCAGCCAGAGCATCGGCAGCGCGAAGAAGGCGACGACGACCGCCAGGAAGGCGGCCGAGGCGAGCCGGCCCAGCACGTGCCGGACGAGGTTCATCCGGAGACCTCCCGCCGCTCGCGCAGCAGGCGCAGGTAGGCCAGGGCGAAGACGAGGTTGATCAGGAGGATGAGGAAGGAGACGGCGGCGCCGAAGCCGAGCTGCCCGCCGCGCAGGGCGGTGCTGTAGACGTAGAAGGGCAGGATCTCCGACCGGCCCTCGGGCCCGCCCGCGGTGATGAGGAACGGGGTGAAGTCGTTGAAGGTCCACAGGCTGGTCAGCAGCACGTTGGTGAGCACGTGTCCCTTGATCCGGGGCAGGACCACGTCGCGCAGCTGCTGGAAGGTCGAAGCCCCGGCCAGGCGGGCGGTCTCCAGGTGGGACGGGGGGACGTTCTCCAGCGCCGCCGCGTAGAGCATCATCGAGAAGGCGGTGCCCCGCCAGGTGTTGAACACGATGATCGACAGCATCGGGTGGTCGAGCAGCCAGGCCGCGCCGGGGGTGCCGAGCAGGGCGTTGAGCGTGCCGCCGTCACGGTCCAGCAGGGCGATCCACAGGAACGCCACCACCGATCCCGGCAGGATCCACGACAGCAGCACCAGCCCCTCGACCAGCCGCCGCACGGGCCCGCGCCGGTCGCGCATGATCCACGCGAGGGCGAACCCCAGCCCCGCCTGCCCGATGATCGCCGATCCCAGCACGTACTGCACGGTCAACTGGAGCGAGTTCCGGAACCGTCCGTCGCCGAGGGCCGTGACGTAGTTGTCGGCCCCCACCAGCCGGGGCTCCGCCGCGGCCAGGCCGGTCAGCCGGTAGTCCGTGAGCCCGAGATAGACCGTCCAGACAGCCGGGAATATCAGGAAAACCCCGATGAGCACGAGCGCGGGCAGCACGAACCCGACCGCCCGTGCCCGGCCCAGCCCCGCCGCGTCGGTGCTCACGGCGTGCTCACGGCGACGCCGCGCGTCGCGGCTCGGGTGCCGATGACCGACGGCTTCCCTCGCTCCTCGGTCCGGTTGGCCGGTACGGCCTTGGGGTCAGTCGGCGAGGTTGCCGGAGCCACCGACCAGTCCTTCCACTTTGGCCCGGTAGGCGGTGGCGGCCTGTTCGGCGGTCCGGCCGGCGACGACGTCCGCCGTCGCCTCCTGCAGGGCGGCCGACACCTGGGGGTAGACGGCCAGGCCGGGGCGGTAGGCGGTGATCGGCAGGACCTCCTCGGAGATGAACCTCAGCATCGGGTCGGCGGCGAGGACCTCGGCGTTGACGTCGGAGCGGGAGGTGACGCGGGCGGCCCCGGCGAGCTCGGCCTTGACCGCCTCGGCGGAGTGCATGAACGACAGCAGCTCCCATGCCTGCCGGGGATTCCTGGAGAAGGGGTTCAGCACCCGTACGGCCCCGCCGGACATGCTGACGAAGTCCTGGCCGCGGATCCCGGCGCCGGGCCGCATGGCGGGGATCTTGGCGTAGCCCACCACCCGGTCGCGGTCGGCCATCGGGGCCACGCCCACCTTGGGGTCGATCACCGCCCGCCAGAAGTAGTCACCTTCGGCGAGGATGCCGATCCTGCCGTCGGCGAACTCGGCGAAGGACTTGTCGCGGCCCTTGGCCTCCTGCTGGAGCTTCGGGTCGCCCAGCCCGCCGGCGTAGATCTGCCGGTAGAACCCCAGCACGTCCTTGACCGCCTGGGAGGAGCCGGCCCACTTGCCGCCGGCGTAGATCTCCGCGCCGGCGCCGGCCAGCAGGGGCAGCGCGCCCTGCATCGCGGTCGCCTCGCCCATCGCGGTGCCCGCGTTGATCTGGATCGGCGTCACGCCGGGGACCTTCTTCAGCGCGGCCCCCGCGTCGAGGATCTCCTGCCAGCTGCCCGGCTGCCACCGCTCCGGCAGGCCGGCCTGCCGGAACAGTTCCCTGTTGTAGTAGAGGACCCGCCCGTCGGTCCCCTGCGGCAGCCCGTACTTCTTGCCGTCGAAGATGCCCAGCCCCTGCACGGCCTGGGGGATCTGTCTCCACCCCTCCCATGTCTCCACGGCCGCCCCGCCCACCTCGGTGAGCGGTTTGACGTATCCCGCCTGGGCGAACTCGCCCACCCAGATCCCGTCGAGGTCGATCACGTCGGCGCCGGTCCTCGACTTCAGATCCAGCGCGACCTTGGTCTTGTACTGCTCGTCGTCCACGCCGTTCGGCTGGAACAGGACGCGGACCTCGTGTCCGGCGGCCTTCTGCGCGGCCTCGAACCGGGGGATGACCCACTGCTTGATCCAGTCGGCGCCGGCGGCGTTCTTGCCGCCGGAGATGGAGTTGGCGGTGATGGTCAGGGTGGTGCCGCCCGCCCCGGCGGGGGCGCCGGAGCCGCAGGCGGGCAGCGTGAGGACGGTGGCGGTAAGTGTCGCAATCAGGACCGGTCGGCGGAAGAGTCTCACGGTGACCTCTTCTTGGGGGTTAGGCATGTCACGACAACTCGACGATTACACGGGCTTACCCGGGCGTAAAGATTCAAAGATCCGATCGGAGGTGGTTCGCGCTGAGCTGATCCAGGGAAGTGCAAGCAGCACGGCAAGATGAGTAAGGTCGGGCCTTAAAGGACCGCACCTTTGGAGGGAGTCGCGTGGGATCGCACAGGGACCTGCCCGCCGGCATGGTGAATCACATCTTCACGAACAGCGGCATTTCCTCGTTCACCGAGTTCGTCGGCTCCTACGCGCCGGACTTGTTGCCCGGCCGGAACGAGGCCCTGGCAGCGCCGGTCGGCGACCGGATTCCACATGCCACCACGATCGTCGCGGCGACCTGCGCGGGCGGTGTGGTGATGGCCGGTGACCGCCGGGCGACCTCGGGCAACATCATCTCCCAGCGGGACATGGAGAAGGTGTTCCGGACCGACGACTACTCGTGCATGGGCATCGCCGGGGCGGCGAGCACCGGCATCGAGATGGCCCGGCTCTACCGGGTCGAGCTTGAGCACTACGAGAAGATGGAGGGCCGCACGCTCTCGGTGGCGGGCAAGGCCAACCGGCTCGCCACCATGATCCGCGGAAACCTCGGCATGGCGATGCAGGGACTGGTCGTGGTGCCGCTGTTCGCCGCCTACGACCCCGAGATCGACGGTGGCCGGATCTTCGGCTACGACGTCGGAGGCGGCCCCTACGAACAGCAGCAATACCATTCGATCGGGTCCGGCTCGATCTTCGCGCGCGGCGCCCTGAAGAAGCTCTACCGAGAGAACGCCTCGCCGGAGGACACCGTGCTGGCGCTCATCCACTCCCTCTACGACGCCGCCGACGACGACTCGGCGACCGGCGGCCCCGACGTCACCCGCAAGATCTGGCCGGTCGTCGCGCTGATCACCGCCGACGGCTTCCGCCGCCTGTCCGACGACGAGGTGGCCGGATACGTCCACACCGTCCTCGACGAGCGGATGAGCTCCCCCGACGGCCCCGCCGCCCCGCTGCGCTAACACGAGAGGAACACCCCAGGTGTCCATGCCTTTTGGATATGTCTCGCCCGAGCAGCAGATGCGGGACAAGGCGGACTACGCGCGCAAGGGGATCGCGCGGGGCCGTAGCGTCGTCGTTCTGCAGTACGAGCACGGCATCCTGTTCGTCGCCCCCAACCCCTCGCGTGCCCTGCACAAGATCAGTGAGATCTACGACAGGATCGGGTTCGCCGCGGTCGGCCGCTACAACGAGTTCGAGGCGCTGCGGCTCGGCGGCATCCGCTACGCCGACATCAACGGCTACAACTACGCCCGCGACGACGTCACCGCGCGGGGCCTGGCCAACCTCTACGCGCAGAACCTCGGCCAGATCTTCACCGAGTCGATGAAGCCCTTCGAGGTCGAGATCGTGGTCGCCGAGGTGGGCGACTCCTCCGACGAGGACCACATCTACCGCCTCACCTTCGACGGCTCGGTCTTCGACGAGACCGGCCTGGTGGCGATGGGCGGTCAGGCCGAGGCGGTCGCGGGCCGGCTCAAGGAGCGCTACCGCGACGGCCTGCCGCTGGCCGAGGCGCTGGAGGCGGCGCTGTTCGCGCTGACCGAACCGGGCGGCGAACGCTCCCCGGCGAGCCAGCTCGAGGTCGCGGTGCTCGACCGCAACCGGCCGCACCGCAAGTTCCTGCGGCTCACCGGCCCGAGGCTGGAGCGGCTGCTGGCCGAGGGGGCCGGGGCGGCCGCGCCGGCCCCCGAGCCCGGGGCGGCCGACGCTCCGCCCACCGCGCCCGAGGGGGAGATCGACACCGGCTCGGGCGGCTGACCACGCGACGGCGAGCGCCGCGCCCCCCACGCGGGGGGCGCGGCGCTCGCCGTGTGATGCGGATCACCGGGTCCCCGGGCAACCGGACCCCCGCAGCCGTCGTCGTATCGGGCATGAAGCGCTCCCTGCCGGCTGTCGCCGCCGTGTTCTCCCTCGCCCTGGCCGGGGCGGTCCCCGCCGAGGCCGCGACGGTCCCCGACTTCCCCGTGCCGAAGATCTTCGGCACGACGTTCCAGGCCGACCCCGGCCACGACTTCACCAAGCGCATCAGCCCCCGCAAAAACGGCATCCTGCGCGGCTGGATCACCCATGTGAGCACCGGCCAGGTGGAGTACACGCCGATCAAGTGGGTGAAGGACAAATACAGCGAGGGCCACTTCGTGGGCCCGTCGGAGGGCCACGTCTCCGCCTACGCCTCGCCTGTCGCCAAGAAAGTCGTCTTCCTCAGCGCCTTCGGCTGCTCGGCCGATCTGGCGGGCTTCACCGTGAACAGGCAGGGTCTGGGCGCCAAGCGCTGCTCCCGCGCGACGTTGCTGGCCCGGGTCAAGGAGTATCGGCGCCCGGCGCTGATCACCGTCTACCGGGGGGAGATCGTCAAGCTCCAGGAGATCTACACCCCCTGAGCCGGGCCGCACGGCCGCCGCGCGCGGCCGTGCCCGTGCTTAGCAGTACATCGCCCGGGGCATAAGCCGTACGACCGAAAACCTCATTGATCCCTCCCGCAAGAGGGGTTCGGCGAATAGTGTGAGGCAATGGATCGTCGCATCTTCGGGCTTGAGAACGAGTACGGCGTCACCTGCACGTTCAGGGGGCAGCGGCGGCTGTCACCCGACGAGGTCGCGCGTTATCTATTCCGCCGGGTCGTCTCATGGGGCCGATCGAGCAACGTCTTCCTGCGCAACGGCGCCCGTCTCTATCTGGACGTGGGCAGCCATCCCGAGTACGCCACCCCCGAGTGTGACAACGTCGTGGAGCTCGTCACCCACGACAAGGCGGGGGAGCGGATCCTGGAGGGTCTCCTCGTCGACGCCGAGAAGCGGCTCCGCGAGGAGGGCATCGCCGGCGACATCTACCTGTTCAAGAACAACACCGACTCGGCCGGAAACTCCTACGGCTGCCACGAGAACTACCTGGTGGGGCGGCACGGCGAGTTCGGCCGCCTGGCCGATGTGCTGATCCCCTTCCTGGTGACCCGGCAGATCGTCTGCGGCGCCGGGAAGGTGCTGCAGACCCCCCGTGGCGCGGTCTACTGCGTCTCCCAGCGGGCCGAGCACATCTGGGAGGGCGTCTCCAGCGCGACCACCCGGTCGCGCCCGATCATCAACACCCGCGACGAGCCGCACGCCGACGCCGAGCGCTTCCGCCGCCTGCACGTCATCGTCGGCGACTCCAACATGAGCGAGACGACCATGCTGCTCAAGGTCGGCGCGACCGACCTGGTGCTGCGCATGATCGAGGCGGGCACGGTGATGCGTGACCTGTCGCTGGAGAACCCGATCCGGGCGATCCGGGAGGTCTCCCACGACATGACCGGGCGGCGGCGTGTGCGGCTGGCCAACGGCCGTGAGGCGTCCTCGCTGGAGATCCAGCAGGAATACCTCTCCAAGGCCCGTGACTTCGTCGACCGCCGCGGCGGCGACGAGACCAGCCACCGGGTGCTGGAGCTGTGGGAGCGCACGCTCAACGCCGTCGAGACCGGCAACCTGGACCTGGTGGCCCGCGAGATCGACTGGGTGACGAAATACCAGCTGATCGAGCGCTACCGCAAGAAGTACGACCTGCCCCTGTCGAGCCCCCGGGTCGCCCAGCTCGACCTGGCCTACCACGACGTGCACCGCCGCCGCGGCCTGTTCTACCTGCTGCAGAAGCGCGGCGCGGTGGAGCGGGTGGCCTCCGACCTGAAGATCTTCGAGGCCAAGTCGGTGCCGCCGCAGACCACCCGGGCGCGCCTGCGCGGGGAGTTCATCCGCAAGGCGCAGGAGAAGCGCCGCGACTTCACCGTCGACTGGGTGCACCTGAAGCTCAACGACCAGGCGCAGCGCACCGTGCTGTGCAAGGACCCCTTCCGCAGCGTGGACGAAAGGGTGGACAAACTGATCGCGGGAATGTGATGGTCACGCTTCGGCAAGATCGGTCCCTGGCTTAACTCATCCGTATGCCCGGGCGGGTAATGTGGCGCGAACCTGACGTCTGCTTGAGGGATACCTATGCGCCGCCGCAGCCTGGCCGTCCTGGCCTCAGTGCCTCTGTTGTTCGCCGCAGCCTGCGGTGCCGGAGGCGGTGCCGCCACCGGCACCGCCTCCAGCAGCCCCGCCGGCGCGGTCTCAGAGCTGAAGGTGACGGGTGCGGCGAACGCCAAGCCGACGGTGGCCTTCCCCGCGAAGGTCGTCGAGACCTCCTCCTACCAGGTGATCACGCCCGGCACCGTCGGCGCCGCCGCCAAGGAGGGCGGCAGCGTGGTGGCCAACTTCACCGTCTACACCTGGGACGGCAAGGAGAACAAGCTGGCCGGCTCGACCTACGACGAGGGCGGCCCCCAGCTCATCACGATGAACGAGCAGGTCCCGCAGATCCTGCGCAAGGGCTTCGCCGAGACCAAGGGGGGCGGCCGCTTCCTGTCGGTCGTCGCCAAGGACGCGCTGCCCGCCGCGCAGCAGGCGCAGGCGCCCGCGGGCCAGTCGCAGGTCTTCGTGGTCGACGTGGTGGGCGTCCCCGAGGGCAAGGCGGCCAAGGGTGAGGCGACCGACCCGGGCCTCAAGGGTGTGAAGGTGGACAACCCGGGCGGCGACGCCGCGCCCAAGCTGACCACCAAGACCAAGGAGAAGGCGCCCAAGGAGCTCGTCGCCAAGACGGTGATCAAGGGCAGCGGGCCGGAGGTCAAGTCCGGCCAGTCGATCCTGGTCCAGTACGCCGGGAAGATCTGGGGCTCGGACCTGGAGTTCGACAGCAGCTGGTCGCGCGGCGGTGAGCCGATCATGTTCCAGATCGGCACCGGCAAGGTCATCAAGGGCTGGGACCAGGGTCTGGTCGGCGTCCCGGTCGGCAGCCGGGTGCTGCTGAGCATCCCGCCGGACCTCGGCTACGGCAAGCAGGGCTCCGGCGAGAAGATCAAGGGCACCGACACCCTGGTCTTCCTCGTGGACGTCGTCGCCGCCTACTGACGGCTCCGCGGACAGCCGCGGATCTCGCCGGAGCCCGGCCGTGCGCCCGCACGGCCGGGCTCCGCGCTCTACTGACAATTCTCCCAATAGGGCGTTAGGGTTGGCTCATCCCCGGCCCTGGGAGTCGCATGCGTACCCCGCCACTGCTCGCCGCGCTCTCGCTCGTGCTGGCCGCCGCCTGCACCTCCGCCGGCGGGCGGCCGGGCCCGGACATCGAGGTGCTCGGAGACTTCGGCGTCAGGCCCAAGGTCGTCTTCCCTGAGGGTGAGCCCGCCGGTGACCTGCGGATCCGCGAGCAGATGACCGGCACCGGGAACGTGATCAAGGGCGGTGACCTGGTCGTCGCCCACTACACCGCGCACGTGTGGGACGGTGCCGACAACCGGTTGCTGGCCTCCAGCTTCAACCAGGGCGCGCCCGCCTCCTTCCCGCTGGGCCGGTCCATCTCCGGGGTGGGCAAGGCCCTGCAGGGGCGCCGGGTCGGCAGCCGCGTCGTGGCCGCCATCCCGCCCGGAGAGGGCTACGGCCCCAACCCGCCCGGCGGGATGACCGCCGACGACGAGCTGTTCTACGTGGTCGACGTCCTGGGCGCGTTCTCGCCGGATGCCGCGGCCCGGGGCAGGGGCGGCCCCGGCGCCCTCGCCGGGGTCGAGATCGGCGGGGGGCCCGGCGAGCGCCCGGCCGTCAGCCTGCCGGACGCCAGGCCGCCCGCGCAGCTGCGGAGCAAGGTCCTCATCCGGGGCGACGGGCCCAGGATCCAGGCCGGGCAGCTCCTGGTCACCCAGTACGAGTGCCGGGTCTGGGGCACGGGCGCAGCCGAGTCCACGTGGGGCGACGGGCAGCCCAAGGCCGTGCGGATCGGTGACGGCAGCGTCATCCCCGGCTGGGACAGGGCCCTGGTCGGCGTCCCGGTCGGCAGCCGCGTCGCCATGATCGTCCCCCCGGCGCTCGGTTACCGCGGGGGCCTGCCGCCGCTGGTCAAACCGTCCGACACCCTCGTCTTCGTCGTCGACGTCCTGGCCGCCTACTGACCGGGCGTCTTCCCCGTACGGCGCGGCGGCCCCGGCCCCGCCCTAGAATCCGGGCTGTGAGCAGCGATGACCTCGACGCGGTGGCGGCCCTGCACGATCCGGTACGGCGGGCCGTCTACGACTACGTCGCCTCCCGGGGGCGCGAGGTGGGACGCAACGAGGCCGCCGAGGCGGTGGGGGTGCAGCGGACCCTGGCCGCCTTCCACCTGGACAAGCTGGTCGAGGCCGGGCTGCTGGAGGCGGGGTTCAAACGGCTGACGGACAGGACCGGCCCGGGCAGCGGCCGTCCGTCGAAGGTCTACCGCCGGACGCCGGGGGAGTGGCAGGTCAGCGTCCCGCCCAGGGACTACCGGACGCTGGCGCGGACGCTGGCCGAGGTGGTCGACCTGCTGGGCGGGGACGAGCAGGCCGAGCAGGTGGCCCGCCGGGCCGGGGCCGGGCTCGCCGGGCCGGGGGAGGACCTCGGCGAGGTGCTGCGCCGGCGCGGCTACGAGCCGTACGAGGAGGAGGGGCGGCTGCGGCTGCGCAACTGTCCCTTCCACCTGCTCGCCGAGGAGCATCCGCTGCTGGTCTGCTCGGTGAACCTGGCGCTGTGCCAGGGGCTGCTGGCGGGGCTCGGCGAGGAGGCCGTGGCGGCCCAGCTGGACCCGCGCCCGGGGGAGTGCTGTGTCGCCTTCGCCAAGGAGGATCTCTAAAAATAATAAAAATTGACATAGAAGGGGACGGGGTGGTCTGCTGACCGTCATGCACCTGGCTCAGCTGAACATCGCCCACATGCGCGCGCCCAAGGACTCGCCCGAGCTCGCCGACTTCGTCGCGGCCCTCGACCCCATCAACCGGCTCTCCGACGAGGCGCCCGGTTTCGTGTGGCGGCTCAAGGGCGGCGACGGCCCCCAGGACACCGTCGAGCACGACTACGGCGACCATCTGCTGATCAACTTCTCGGTGTGGGAGTCGCGCGACACGCTGTGGGACTTCACCTACCGCAGCGCGCACCTGGGCGTCCTGCAGCGGCGCAGGGAGTGGTTCCTGCGCATGGCGGAGCCCTACAGCGTGATGTGGTGGATCCCCCGGGACCACGTCCCGACCCTGGCCGAGGGGATGGAGCGCCTGGAGCTGCTGAAGGCCGAAGGCCCGACCCCGCGGGCCTTCACCTTCAAGGACTTCTACGACAGCAGCGAGGCGGCGTGGCGTCCGGCGGCGGCCGAGGTCAGGAAGTAGGCCAGGTCCTCCTCCAGCCCCCGGCCCATCGTCGACAGTCGCACCGGAGAGCCCCGCAGCGCCTCGTGGAGCCCGTCCACGGCCACCCCGACCAGCTCGTGCCGCTCGGCCAGCGGCTGCGACTGCTCGGCCACCCGCCTGCCGAAGTCGCCCGGCAGCTCCGGCACGACGACCTGGGCCGGGGCCAGGGCGACCCGGCCGTAGGCGGTCAGCGAGTGGTGGGACACGCCGATGTGGCGCTCACGCAGGTCGCCCTCGCTGACCCGCAGCGCCGCCACCGGCCGCCCCCGCAGGACGGCGGCGGCGTTGACCGCCTCCCCGGCCGACACGCCCGAGAAGCCCCAGCGGGTGCCGGTGCCCAGGTTGCCCGGCCCCTGGGTGACGACCGCCACGTCGGCGCCCAGGACGTGCCGGGCCGCGAGCAGGCCCGTGTGCACCGTCACGGCCTCCACGTCGCCGCCGAAGGCCTGGCCCACCGTGACCACCCCGCCCAGCCAGCCCGCCTCCCTGAGCTGGGCGCACGACATGGAGAACCAGGCGGGCAGCGCGCCGCCGTCGAGCATCACGTAGGCGACCCGGGGGGGTCTCGGCTCCTCCGCCCCGGGTCCGGCCTCTCCCGCCCCGGCCGGCCGGCCCGGGGGGTGCGCGCCGTACAGGCCGCAGAGGATCGCCGGGAGCGCCGAGTGCAGGTCGGCGACGACCACCGGCATGCCGTCCAGGGAGTCGGCCTCGCGCAGCGCCTCGTGGAACGGGGAGTCCTGCTCATCCGCGCCGAGCACGGTGGTCTGCAACGGGGTGTAGCGTGCCTTCACCAGGTGTCCGGGGCCTTGCGGATCTTCCGGTAAACGGTCCGGGAGTGCCACCACCATGGCGTAACCTCCCGTACCAAGACCCATCGCGAGCGCGGTCGTGTTGAGCAGCACCACGTCGCCGGGCTCCGGGCGTCCCACCAGGGCGGGATAGGCCAGCGCACGCGCGCTGCCATCCTCGGTGGTGACGTCGAGTTCCACCGCCCCCGGCCACTCGCGCCGGATCCGTACTACCTCGCCCCTGCGCCATCTGATCACGCGGGGAAGAGTAGCGTCACCTGAACACAGCGTCATTCGAACAGGGAGGGAGGCCGGATGTCGCGCCGGAAGACAGAGCGGTTGCTGAACCTTGTGATCTGCCTGCTGGCCACGCGGCGGCCGCTCAGCGCCGAGCACATCCGCCAGGCGGTGCCCGGCTACGACGCCGCCAACGACGAGGCCTTCCAGCGGATGTTCGAACGCGACAAGAACGAGCTGCGCGAGATCGGCATACCGATCGAGGTCCACAAGGACCCCTGGGAGGAGGATCCGGGCTACCGGATCGTCCCGCAGGCCTACGAGCTGCCCGAGATCACCCTGGAGCCCGACGAGGCGGCCGTGGTGGGCCTGGCGGCCCAGGTGTGGCAGCGGGCCAGCCTGGCCGAGGCGGCCAGCGGGGCGCTGCTGAAGCTGCGCGCCGGGGGAGTGGAGACCGACGAGGCGGGCGGGATGCTCGGCGGCGCGCTGGAACTGCGGGTGGACACCCAGGACCCGGCCTTCCCCGCGCTCTGGGAGGCCGTGCGCGACCGGCGCGCGGTCCGCTTCGCCTACCGGGCGGCGGCCAGCGAGAGCGTGCTGACCCGCACGGTGGAGCCGTGGGGCGTGGTCAGCCGGCGCGGCCGGTGGTACGTGGTGGGCCACGACCGTGACCGCGACGCCCCCCGGGTGTTCCGGCTCAGCCGGATCAGCGGCCCGGTCGCCCCGGTGGGCCGCCCCGGCGCGGTGGTGGTGCCCGAGGGCGTCGACATCAAGGCGATGGTCGGCTACGGCGACGACCTGACGGTCCGGGAGCGCACCGCCCTCATCCGGGTCCGCGAGGGCACCTGCCAGGGGCTGCGCCAGGTGGCCAAGGCCGTCCGGCCGGGCTCCGGCGGATGGGACGAGCTGGAGGTCGACTTCACCGACCCCGAGCGGCTGGCCGGATGGGTCGTCGGCTTCGCCGCCGACGCCGAGGTGACCGGGCCACCGGAGGCCCGCGACGCCGTGATCTGCCGCCTGAAGGGCGCGCTGGCGTGAGGCGTGGCAGGGCCGTGCCGGGCACGGGGGAGTGGCGAGTGAGCGAGCGGGGCGTCGCGGACGCGGAGTGGAGCGGAGCATGAGCACGGCCGACCGGCTGCCCAGACTGCTGGCACTGGTGCCCTACCTGATGTCGCACCCCGGGGCCCAGGTGCCCGAGGTGGCGAAGATCTTCGGGCTCAGCGAGAAGCAGCTCATCGACGACCTGCAACTGGTGTGGATGTGCGGGCTGCCCGGCCACACCCCCGGCGACCTGATCGACGTGTCGTGGGACGGCGGCGAGATCGTCATCGACAACGCCGACACCATCGCCCGCCCGCTGCGGCTGGGCGTGGACGAGGCCAGCGCGCTGCTGGTGGCCCTGCGGATGCTCGCCGAGATGCCCGAGTTCGGCGAGCGTGACGCGCTGACGCGGGTCATCGCCAAGTTCGAGCAGGCCTCCGTGGCGGGCGCGGCCGCGGTCAGCAGCCAGGTCGCGGTCGAGGTCGACGCCACGCCGGACGCGCTGCCCACCGTGAACGAGGCGCTGCGCCGCGGCAGGCGGCTGTCGCTGCGCTACTACGTGCCGGGCCGCGACGAGATCACCCCGCGTGAGGTCGACCCGATGCGCCTGGTCGTGGTGGACGGCCGCTCCTACCTGTCGGGCTGGTGCTACCGCGCCGAGGCGGTGCGGCTGTTCCGGCTGGACCGGATGCTCACCGTCGACATCCTCGACGTGGCCGCCGACCCGCCGGACGGCGCGGTGCCCGACGAGGTCACCCCCGGGGTCTTCCGGCCCTCTCCGACCGACGAGCTGGTGGAGCTGGAGCTGACCCCGACCGGCCGCTGGGTCGCCGAATACTACCCGTGTGAGCGGGTGGAGGAGCTCGGCGGAGGCCGGCTGCGGGTGGCGCTGCGGGCGCGTGACCAGGGCTGGCTGGTACGGCTGGCGCTGCGCCTGGGCGACAGCGGGCGGGTGCTGTCACCGGACTCGCTGGCCGAGAGCGTGCGGCGGGCCGCGACGTCCGCGCTCGACCGTTACGAGTCGGTCTCCTGACGTCCGGGTTAAGATCTCATGACATGAGCTGGATCTTCGCCGCGGTCGGGCTGGCCTTCGCGGGACTGGTCGTCCTCGCCTTCCTGGGCGTCCGCGTGCTGCTGGCGGTGCGGGAACTGGGCCGGGAGGTGGCCAGGACGCGCGGCAGGCTGGAGCCCGCACAGGTCCTGTTCAGCGAGAAGACCGGGACAATCCGGGCCCCGAAGGGATGAGTCTGTGTCCCGGGCAGCGTACGATCGGGGCAGAGATTGCATGTCGCTCGGCTTAAGGATGTGTCATGCCCAACCTGGGACCCACTGAGCTGATCATCATCGGGTTGATCCTGGTGCTGCTGTTCGGTGCCAAGAAGCTGCCGGACGCCGCTCGAGGACTGGGCCGGTCGCTGCGCATTTTCAAGGCGGAGACCTCCAAGCTCCGCGACGACGACGACGCCGACGCCCCGACGGCCACGGTCGTCCAGGCGCAGCCCCAGCCCGCCGCCTCGGCCCCGCAGCCGCTCACCACGGCCCCGGCTCCGGCGCCGTCGGCCGAGGAGCAGGCCCGCGCCCTGGAGGAGCAGGCCGCCAGGCTGCGCGCTCAGGCCGGTGCCCCGAAGTCCCAGTAGGCTTCCGGCCCGCCCCTGATCACTCACTCCTCGGACCGGGATTCGTCAATGGCGCTGCTGAAATGGCCCAAGCCGGGCTCGAACGGGCCGGTGTCGTCCACGGACTCGGCTGAGGGGCGCATGCCGCTCATGGAGCATCTCCGTGAGCTGCGCAACCGGCTGGTCATCGCGCTGCTCGCGTTGGTCGCGGGCATCGTCGTCGGGTTCATCTTCTTCGACCCGATCTGGACCTTCATCACCGAGCCCTACTGCGACCTGCCCGCCTCGCACCTGCTGCGGGAGGGCGAGTGCACCTTCGCCATCCGCGGGGTCTTCGAGGCGTTCTTCGTCAACCTGAAGGTCGCGGCGATGTTCGCGCTGGTGGTCTCCTCGCCCGTCTGGCTGTATCAGATCTGGGCCTTCGTGACCCCCGGCCTCTACCGCAACGAGAAGCGCTACTCGATCTCGTTCCTCGCCCTGGCGATCCCGCTGTTCCTGGCCGGCGCCGCGCTGGCCTACTTCATCATGGACACCGGCCTGGCGATCCTGCTCGGCTTCGCGCCCACCAACGCGATCCCGCTGCTGGAGATGGACGAATACCTCAGCTACGCGCTGGTGATGCTCATCATCTTCGGCGTCTCCTTCGAGCTGCCGCTGCTGATGGTGTTCCTGAACGTGATCGGCGTCCTGCCGCGTGCCACGGTGGCCAAGCACCGCCGCATGGTCATCTTCATCATGTTCCTGTTCGCCGCGCTCGCCACCCCCAGCACCGACCCGTTCTCGATGATCGCGCTGGCCATCCCCATGGTCGTGCTGTTCGCCCTCGCCGAGGGGTTCATGTACGTACGGGAGCGGAGAGCGCCGAAGGGCGACGACTTCTCCCACCTGTCCGACGACGAGGCCTCCCGTCTCGACGACGACTCTCCTCTCGATTTGGGCACGACGGATACCGACCCGGCCAAGTAGGCGATAAGTTCCGGTCTGTGCCCGGAGAGATCGCTGTCCTCGCCAACCCCGCCGCCCGTGGCGGCCGCTCGCGCGGCCTGCTCGAACCCGTGCTCAACAGGCTCCGGCGGGACGGCGCCGAGGTCTCGGTGATCGTCGGGGAGTCGGCCGACGACGCGCTGGAGCGCGCCTGCACGGCCGTCGCCGAGGGGCCCGACGCGCTGGTCGCCTTCGGCGGCGACGGCCTGGTCCACCTGGCGGTCCAGGCGGTCGCCGGGACCGACGTGCCGCTGGGCGTCATCCCCGCCGGGACCGGCAACGACATCGCGGGCGCGCTCGGCCTGCCGAAGAAGGACACCCTCGCCGCCGCCGACATCGTGCTCAAGGGCGCGCCCCGGGTGATCGACGCCGCGAGGATCGGCCCGGACGAGTGGTTCGCCGGGGTGGTCTGCTGCGGGTTCGACTCCCGCGTCAACGAGCGGGCCAACCGGATGACCTGGCCGCCCGGCATGGCCAAATATCTGGTGGCGCTGGCCGAGGAGCTGCGCTCCTTCCGGCCGATCCCGTTCCGGCTCGATCTCGACGGAGAGGTGATCGAGCGCGAGGCCATGCTGGTCGCGGTCGGCAACACCAGCTCCTACGGCGCCGGCATGCGGGTCTGCCCGGACGCCGTCCCCGACGACGGGCTGCTGGACGTGACGATCCTCGGGGCGGTGCCCAAGGGCGAGTTCCTGCGCACCTTCCCCCGCGTCTACAAGGGCTCCCACGCGGGCCACCCCGCCGTCACCATGCGCCGCGCCCGCCGGATCACCCTGGAGGCCCCCGGCGTGGTCGCCTACGCCGACGGCGAGCGGGTCGGGCCGGTCCCGCTCACCTGCGAGGTCGTCCCAGGATCGCTGCGGGTGCTCACCTAGTCCGCCGTGTTCCGCGGCGGCCCGGAGGCGCCGCCCGCGGCCGGAGCGAGGCCCCGCGTCCCGGGGCGGGACTTGGCCATCACTTGACGCGGCGGGCGGACCGGAATCCCGATATCGGTAGGGTGGAGCTATGACGACCCCAGCGGAACGCTACGCTGCTTTCCGTCAGAGCCAGGCCGAGAGCGGGCCGGCGCTGACCTCGTTCCGCGGTCTGTACGACTTCGGGCTGGACGACTTCCAGCTGGACGCCTGCCAGGCCCTGGAAGCCGGCGACGGGGTCCTCGTGGCCGCTCCGACCGGCTCCGGCAAGACCGTCGTGGGCGAATTCGCGGTGCACCTGGCCCTGGAGCAGGGCCGCAAGTGCTTCTACACCACCCCCATCAAGGCGCTGTCCAACCAGAAGTACAACGACCTGGTCAGACGCTACGGCGCGGCCAAGGTCGGCCTGCTCACCGGCGACAACAGCGTCAACGGCGACGCCCCGATCGTCGTCATGACGACCGAGGTCCTGCGCAACATGCTCTATGCCGGGTCCGGCACCCTGGTGGGGCTCGGATTCGTCGTGATGGACGAGGTGCACTACCTGGCCGACCGGTTCCGCGGCGCGGTCTGGGAAGAAGTGATCATCCACCTGCCCGAGTCCGTCCGGCTGGTCGCCCTGTCGGCCACGGTCAGCAACGCCGAGGAGTTCGGCGAGTGGATGGGCGAGGTCCGCGGCGACACCAGTGTCATCGTCGACGAGCACCGCCCGGTCCCGCTCTGGCAGCACATGCTCGTCGGCCACCGCCTCTACGACCTGTTCCTGACGGACGAGGACGGCCGCCGGCCGCAGGTCAACCCCAACCTGATGCGGATCGCCAGGGACGAGGAGCGCCAGTCCTACGGCAGGGGCCGCCGCGGCTACTCCCGCCCGCGCCGGGCCGCGCCGCCCGACCGGGCCGCGGCCATCGAGCGCCTCGACGCCAGCGGCCTGCTGCCGGCGATCACCTTCATCTTCTCCCGCGCCGGGTGCGACGCCGCCGTCATGCAGTGCCTGTACGCCGGGATCCGGCTCACCACCGACGCCGAACGCCACCAGATCCGGCAGATCGTCGACGAGCGCACCTCGCACCTGCCGGACGAGGACCTGGCCGTGCTCGGCTACCTCGAATGGCGTGACGGTCTGGAGCGCGGTCTGGCCGCCCACCACGCGGGCATGCTCCCGGCCTTCAAGGAGGTCGTCGAGGAGCTGTTCACCCGCAACCTGGTCAAGGCCGTGTTCGCCACCGAGACCCTCGCGCTGGGCATCAACATGCCTGCCCGCTCCGTGGTCATCGAGAAGCTCGACAAGTGGAACGGCGAGACCCACGCCGACCTCACGCCCGGCGAATACACCCAGCTCACCGGCCGGGCCGGGCGGCGCGGCATCGACGTCGAGGGCCACGCGGTGGTCCACTGGCAGCCGGGCATGGACCCGCTGCAGGTCGCGGGCCTGGCCAGCACCCGCACCTACCCGCTGCGCTCCAGCTTCCGCCCCTCCTACAACATGGCGGTCAACCTGGTCGGCCAGGTGGGCAGGGAGCGTGCCCGGACCCTCCTGGAGTCCTCCTTCGCGCAGTTCCAGGCCGACCGGGCCGTGGTCGGCATCGCCAAGCAGGTGCGCCGTGCCGAGGAGGCCCTGGAGGGCTACCGCGAGGCGATGACCTGCCATCTGGGCGACTTCGGAGAATACGCCGCGTTGCGCCGGGCGCTGTCGGACCGGGAAGCCGAGCTGTCGCGCAGGCGCGGGGCGGCGCGCAGGGCGCAGGCGCTGCGCTCGCTGGAGCTGCTGAAGCCCGGTGACATCATCCGCGTCCCCGGGGGGCGCCGCGCCGGACTGGCGGTCGTCCTGGACCCCGGGCTCAACTCCCGGGGCGAGGGGCCCTCCCCGCTGGTGCTGACCATCGGCAAGCAGGTCAAGAAGCTCTCGCCGGCCGACTTCCCGGTCCCGGTGGAGCCGGTCGAGCACCTGCGCATCCCGAAGAACTTCAACGCGCGCTCGCCGAAGGAGCGGGCCAACCTGGTCGCCTCCGTCCACGCCAAGATCGGTGACCGTGACTTCGGCAAGCCGGCCAGGGCACGCGACCACGCGGCCGAGGACGACGAGGTCAACAGCCTGCGCAGGGCGATCCGCCAGCACCCCTGCCACGGCTGTGACGAGCGCGAGGACCACGCCCGCTGGGCCGAGCGCTACTACAAGCTGCTGCGCGAGACCGAGGGGCTGCGCCGCCGGGTCGAGGGCCGCTCCCACGTCATCGCCCGCACCTTCGACAAGGTCTGCGGTGTGCTCGACCAGCTCGGCTACCTCGAAGGCGAGAGCGTCACCGCCGAGGGCCGCCGCCTGGCCCAGCTCTACACCGAGCTGGACCTGCTGACCGCCGAGTGCCTGCGGGCCGGGCTCTGGGAGGAGCTGGACCCGGCCGAGCTGGCCGCGGTGGTCTCCTCGCTGGTCTTCGAGTCCAGGCAGGCCGACGACGCCCGCCAGCCGAGGATCCCGGCGGGCGGCGTGCAGAAGGCGCTGGGGGACATGGTCCGTCTCTGGGGCGAGCTGGAGTCGATCGAGGGCGATCACGGCCTGTCCTTCATCAGGGAACCCGACTTCGGCTTCGCCTGGGCGGCCTTCCGCTGGGCCAAGGGCCACAACCTGGACGCCGTGCTGTCGGAGGGGATCAACGGGACCGAGCTGGCCGCCGGTGACTTCGTCCGCTGGATCAAGCAACTGCTCGACCTGCTCGGCCAGATCTCCGACGCCGCCCCGCGCGGCAGCAAGGTCAAGCAGAACGCGGGCAAGGCGATGGACGCGCTCCGGCGCGGGGTGGTGGCCTACTCCTCGCTCAGCTGAGGCCGGCCCGGCCCCCCGCGCTGACCGGCTCCGCCGGCCCGGGGCGTCGGCGTCCCTTGACGGGGGTACCGGGCCGGGTGGCCTAACTGACCGCCCGGTCAATACCTTGTGACGGTTGGTGCGCGCAACGTAACCCCGGGGGCGGTTTCCATGGTGGTCGCGGCGGAAATCCCCATGGCGGAACCCTTTGGCCAATGCCCAGGGAGGTAGGAATGTTAGCCCTCGCCGCCGCACTGCTGTTCGTACTCGCTCTGATCTTCCAGCTCGCCGGCGTGGCCGTCGGCAGCATCGTGACCGTCACCACGCTCGCCCTGGCGGGGCTGATCGCCCTGGCGCTGCACCTGGCGGGCGTCGGTGCCGCCTGGAGCCTGAAGAAGTAAGCCGTCCGTCCCCGACCGAGGCCGCGCCCGAGCCCCCCGGGTGCGGCCTCTCGCCGTCCCCGTCGCCGGACCCTCGTCGCCGCCGGGCTCGCAGGCCGGGCCCCGGGCCGGGCCGCCGTGAGGCGCCCGCCGGTGTCCGCGCCGTCAGGCCAGGCTGAAGCGGACCTCCCGGGTGGCCGGGTCGGCGCGCGTCAGCCGCACCTGGACGGCCTCGCCGAGCACGAGCCCCTCGCCGTCGCAGCGGGCCACCACCGCCGGGTCGCTGATCTGCACCTGCCCCTGGGCGTGGCCGTCGTCCACGTCGATCACCACCGCGTCGAAGGCCTGGCCCACCCGGTCGCGCAGCACGAACGCCTCCACCAGGTCCACGCACGCCCGCTCGACCGCGCTCGCCCGCCGCCCGGTCGTGTGCATGATGCCGGGCAGGTCGTCCATGGCCTGCTGGATCTCCTCGGGCACCGGCTCGCCCGCCGCGATCGACAGGCAGATCTCGCCGGCGTAGCGGTCGATGAGGCGGCGCAGCGGCGCCGTCACGTGCGCGTACGGCGCCGCCACCGCGGCGTGCTCGGCCTGGGCGGGCGGCTCGCCGTTGAAGGCGACGTATCCGGCCCCACGCAGCAGCACCGTGGACTCCTCCAGGAAGGCGGCCTGCTCAGGGATCTTCGGGTCCAGCCCGTGCACGACGTCGCCGTAGGCGGCACCCTCCGGCCACGGCACACCGAGCGCGGCGGCCACCCGGCGGACCTGGGCGACCTTCTCGGCGGGGGCGGGCGGCAGCACCCGCAGCAGGCCGATCTCGGCGTCCAGCATCATCGAGGCGGCGGCCATGCCGGTCAGCAGGGAGATCTGCGCGTTCCAGGCCTCGGCGTCGAGCGAGGCACGCAGTTCCACCCGGTAACCGTCCCCGTCGGGGACGACCTCCTGCTCGGGCGTGGGCAGGGTGACCCCGCCCCTGGCCCGCTCCAGCGCGAGTCGGAGCCTGCCGATCTCGGCCAGCAGCCGCAGCGTGCCGTCGGCGGTGCCGGTGTCCACCGCCGCCTGCACGTAGTCGTAGTCGAGCCGCTCCCGGCTGCGTACCAGCGCCCGGGTCACGTCGGCGCCCACGATCCGGCCGTCGGCGTCCAGGTCGACGCACCACAGCACGGCCGGTCTGGTCACCCCGGGGAGCAGGCTGGCGGCGCCCTCGGAAAGGATCGCCGGGTGCAGCGGCACCCGGACGTCGGGCATGTAGACGGTCTCGCCGCGGCTGCGGGCCTCGGTGTCGATCGCCCCGCCGGGCCGTACGAACGCCGCGACGTCGGCGATGGCGTACCAGACGCGGTAGCCGCCGGGGCGTTCCTCCAGGTGCAGGGCCTGGTCCAGATCCATGGAGCCGGGCGGGTCGACGGTGATGAACGGCAGATCGGTCCGGTCGAGCTCGGGCAGCGCGGGCACCTCGGCGACCCACTCGGCCTCTTCGGTCACGGCACGGGGGAACCCCTCCGGGAGCTTCAGCTCCCGGCGGATCCGGTCAAAACCATCATCGAGTCGCGGATGGGACTCTCCGGGCATCCGGATGCTCTTGTGCGGCACGGGGATCAACCTACCGTTCTCTGCCACGCCGACCTCGCCGGATGCCCCTCGGGCGGAGGGAAGGCGGGCGCGACACCGTGAGCGGACCGCCGGACCGGCGGCCGCGCTCGGACGCGGTCGAGCTGTCCATGCCGGCCTCCTCCGCGCGTGTACTCGAAAGTACTACGCCTTCCCCGGATCCGGCCGGGCAAGCGGGCCGGCCCGTCTCCTGTGCCGGGGAGCCGCGGGCGGGGTCTAGCCCGCGGCCTGTGACAGGGCCTGCGACAGGCGGCCCAGGGGACCGCCCAGGCCGTAGCGCTCGGTCAGGGCCGCCAGCGCCTGCGGGTCGCGCGGCTGGGCGGGGAGGGCGAGATCCAGGTCCGGGACCGGGACGTCACGGACGACCTGGACCACCGCGGGGGCGGCCCGGAGGTAGTCGCGGGCCGCGCTCAACTTGGCCCGCTGGCCCGCCGTCAGGTCGCCGCCCTCGTCCACGGCTCTGAGGAGGGCCGTCAGCGAGCCGAACCGGGTGATCAGCGTGGCCGCGGTCTTGTCGCCGACCCCGGGCACGCCCGGCAGGCCGTCACTGGGGTCGCCGCGCAGGGTGGCGAAGTCGGCGTAGGAGCGGCCGGGGACGCCGTATCTGGCGGTGACGGCGGCCTCGTCGACGGGTTCGAGGTTCTTGACCCCCCTCGCCGTGTAGAGGACGCGGATGGGCTGGTCGTCGTCCACCAGCTGGAACATGTCCCGGTCGCCGGTGACGATGTCCACCTGCCCCTTGGCCCGTACGGCGAGCGTGCCCATCACGTCGTCGGCCTCGTAGCCGGGGACGCCGACCCGGGCGATGCCCACCGCGTCGAGCACCTGCTCGATCACCGGCACCTGCGGGGAGAGCGTGTCGGGGACCTCCTCGACGTCGCCGGAGGCGACCCGGTGCGCCTTGTAGGTCGGGATCGCCGCCACCCGGAAGGCCGGGCGCCAGTCCGCGTCCATGCAGGCGGCCAGCTCGCCGGGGGAGTGCTGGCGGACCAGCATGGCGATCATGTCGATCACGCCGCGGACCGCGTTGACCGGCATCCCGTCGGGGGCGGTCATCGACTCGGGCACCCCGTAGAAGGCGCGGAAGTAGAGGGAAGGGGTGTCGAGGAGCATCAGACCGGGCATGGCGACCATTTAACCAAGCACCGCCTGTCAACCGAACACTGTTTGGCCAAGCGCTGTCCAACCATGCGCGCTGAGCCGGCCGGATCCGTCCGGTGGCCGCCGGACGCGGCCGCGGACTCCGGATCACGCACGGACGCCTCGATGGTGTACATGACGCCCTTGACGTTCAGGTCGATCTGCGTGTCCCAGCCCTCGACCGCCAGGTCGTCGCTACCCATGGCTACGGGCGCAAACTCGCGAACGCTGTCCGGGCGGGCATCACCGTCTGAGTGCGTGCGGACCGGATGGTGGTCAGCCGGCGTGGGCGATGTCCAGTTCTCGTTCCCGGATGGACTTGCTGCTGCTTCGCAGGGAGCGCAAGGCGTTGCCGATCACCGGGAGCCGGAGGCTGCGCGCCATGACCGGCCGGAGGGCGATCTGCCGCTGGTTGCCGGGGGTGACGAAATACCGCTGCTCGACACCGTTGGCCTGGTAGTACGTCATGTGCGGGCGGAGTTGTGCCTCCCAGGCCCGCAGCGCGCCGCGGATGTCGCCGGGGTGGCGGTGCAGCATGCTGGCGAGCAGGTCGGCTCCGGCGAGCCCGGCGGAAATTCCCATGGCGGCGTACAGGCTGGGGCTCCAGGCGGAGTCGCCGACCAGCACGACCCGTCCGCGCGACCAGGCGTCCATGCGGGGTTGCTCCACCGAGTCGAACAAGAACTCGTCGGCGGTGTCGAGCGCGTCGAGCGCCTCGCCGAGCAGCCGGCCCGTGGGCCGAGGTCCGTACGCGGCGCGGACCCGTTCGGCGGGCCGGTCGGCGAACTCGGCGCCGACGTCGTCGGTGCGGTATGAGAAGAGCACGGTGGGCGGGTGGTCGGCGAACGGAAAGACCCACATGGCCCGGCCGGGCTCGAGGAGACTCGCCCCCTCGTGCAAACAGAGCCCGCCGACCGGGCCCGGCAGCAGCGTCGCCGCGATCATGTAGCCGAGCCGGTGCAGATACCTGTCGTGCGGGCCGAAGACGAGGCGCCGGACCGTGGACCGCAGCCCGTCGGCGCCCACGACGAGGTCGAATCGCTCGGTCACGGATCCGCCGTCGTGTTGGAGCGTCACCTCGACGCCGGAGGCGTGCTGCTCGATGCGGGTGGGGGTCGTCGCGTAGCGGATCTCCACGTCGTGCGGGAGCGCGGCGAAGGCGGCGCGTTCCACGTCGCCGCGCAGCATCATGCGAGGTGAGACCGGCAGATCCCCGAACCCCAGCCCGGGTCTGCGGACGCCGGCGCGATTCACCGTGTAGGTGATGCCGCCGGGCGGCGACCGATCGGGGATGGCGTCGAGAATGCCGAGTCGCCGCGCGGCGGCCTGGCCGGCGCCGAACAACACGACGAAGTAGCCGCCCGATCGACGGGCCGGCGCTCTCTCCACGATCACCGGATCCCAGCCGATGCGCCGAAGGCCGATCGCCGTGGCGATGCCGCTGACGCCGAGACCCACGACCAGGGCCCGTTTCCCGCTGCTGCTCAACGAAGTCATGGCTCACTCCTCGGGTGGGGCGGCTAGGGGACGAAGACGATGCGGTCGTCGGTCTCGGCGGTCCACGCCTGCGCTACCTGGGCGAGGGGTACGGCGCGGGCCCGTACGTCGATCTCGCCCGCGGTCACCGCCGAGGCCAGCTCCGGCAGTTCGGCGAGGAAGTCGCGGGCGGGGACCGAGCCGATGCCGCTGCCGACGATCTGCAGGCGGGCGGAGCGCAGTGCCGCGGAGGGGATCGGCGCGGCCTGGCCGGCGACGGATCCGATCTGGATCCAGGTCAGCGGGGCGGTGCGGTCGGCGCGGGCGGTGAGCATCGGGATCATGGCGCCGGCGGCGGGTTCACCCCACACGTAGTCGATGACCACGTCGACGTCGGCTGCGTGGCCGATCCGGTCGAAGGTGATCGTCTCGTCGGCGCCGAGCGCGGTCAGCGCCCCCAGGCGGGTGGCGTCGCGGCCGGCGGCGATGACCTGGGCGGCGCCGAACAGCTTGGCGATCTGGACCGCCATCCGTCCGGCGTCGCCGGTGGCGCCGAGGACGAGGACGCGCTGACCGGCGTGGAAGTCGACGCGTCGGCGCAGCGCGACCCAGGACGACATGGCGGGGTTCATCGCGGCGGCGATCTGCACGGGGTCGATGCCGTCGGGCAGGATGACGCTGCGGCGAGGGTCGATGAGGGTACGGTCGGCGAACGTCCCCAGAGCCGTGTCGTCCAGGGCCGCGTAGCGGACGTTGCCCTCCTTGTCGCGTACGACGCCGTCGACGCCGGGGACGAGCGGGTACACGCCGTTGCCGGAGTAGTGCGAGCCGTTCGCCTTTGCCCTGGTCAGATGGTGCAGGCCGGCCGCGAGGACCTCAACGACCAGCCCGTCGCCGTGGTGTGGCGTGGGGTCGGGGTGGTCGCGATAGACCGGCGGGGCATCGGACGCCGGGATGACGGCAGCGCGCATGGTGACCTCCTGAAGATGGTTTGTTTTACCAACTACCTCCATAATGGTTGGGAATACAAACCATGTCAACGGATGCGGCGTGATCGATGCCATATCCGTCGATCAGCCGGCGCGGGATCGGGTCGCGAGGCGTCCCCGGGCGGCGGCGGTGCCGGCCTTCCTCGTTCCGACATGGATGGCATCGCCAACCATGCCGGACTAGCATGACGGCATGACCGCCGCCGACGATGTCGTGGACGCCCTCGTCCGGACCACCTTCGAGGTGGCAGGCGTGCTGACCCGCATCGGCGGTGAGCACGATCTGTCGCTCACCCAGCTACGGGTGCTCGGCATCCTCCGCGACCGCCGCGCCCGCGTCACCGAACTGGCCGCCTACCTCGGCCTGGACAAGTCCACGTTGTCCGGCCTCATCGACCGCGCCCAGCGCCGGGGGCTGCTGACGCGGGGCAAGAATTCCGATGACGGCCGGGTCGTCGAGGTGTACATGACCCCGGCCGGGCTCGAACTCGCCAAACGTGTGGAGGACGACATCCGGCGCGCCCTGGCGCCCGCGACCGGCCGCCTGGACCCGGAACAGCTCGATCGGCTCGTCAACCTGCTCGACGTCGTCTCGGCCCGCGCGTCGCGTACACACGCCGTACCGGGGCCGACGGCCGCGCGCTGATGGTCGAACGGGGCCACGGACAGTTCCTGCCGTCTGCGGCGTCCGCCCCATCGGGGTTTCCGGGCGGTGTGTCTCAGGTCACCAGGCCCCTGCGGTAGGCGTAGACCACCGCCTGCACACGGTCACGCAGGTCGAGCTTGGTGAGGATGCGCGACACGTACGTCTTGACGGTCTCCTGGCTGATCACCAGCGTCGCGGCGATCTCGCTGTTGGACAGGCCGTCGGCGATCAGGCGCAGCACCTCCAGTTCGCGCGGGGTCAGCGTGGACCCGTCCGGCGTGGCCTGGGTGGGGCGGATCCGGGACGCGTACCTGCCGACGAGCTGCCGCGTCACCTCGGGGGCCAGCAGCGCGGCGCCCGCCGCGACGGTGCGGATGCCGTGCAGGAGCTGCGCCGGTGGGGCGTCCTTGAGCAGGAACCCGCTCGCGCCGGCCCGCAGCGCCTCGTAGACGTACTCGTCCAGGTTGAACGTCGTCACCACGAGCACCTTGACCGGATGCTGCACCCCGGCGCCGGCCAGCAGGCGGGTGGCCTCGATGCCGTCGAGCACCGGCATCCGCACGTCCATCACCACGATGTCGGGGCTCAGCCGGCGGGCGAGGTCGACCGCAGTGCGACCGTCGCCGCACTCGCCCACCACCTCCATGTCCGGCTGCGCGTCGATGATCGTCGCGAAGCCGGTACGGATCAGCGCCTGGTCGTCGCAGACCAGGACCCGGATCGGCGCGCTCACGACGGGCTCCCCGCGGGGATGCGGGCCCGTACCACGAAGCCGCCACCCGCCCGCCGGTCGGCGCTGAACTCGCCGCCCAGGGCGTCCACCCGCTCACGGAGCCCGGCCAGGCCCCGCCCGCTCCCGCCGGGAGAGGCGGCCCTGGAGCCGGGGCCGTCGGTACTGACCTCCACGCTGATCCCCTTCTCGCCGTAGCGCACCCGGACCACGGTCGGGCTGCCGTGGGCGTATTTGAGGGCGTTCGTCAGGGCCTCCTGGACGACCCTGTAGGTCACGAACTCGGCGCTGCCGGCCGATTCCGCGGGACTGCCCTCCTCGGTGAACTCCACCGGCTGCCCGGCCTGGCGGGTCTGCTCCACGAGGGTGTGGAGCTCGCCGGCGGAGGGCAGGCTGACGTCGGCGTCGTGATCGGCTTTGAGCAGGTCGAGCATGTGCCGCAGGTCGGTGATGGCCCGTCGGCCGGTGTCGGTGACGGCGCTCAGTGTCGCCTCCAGGCGGTCGGGGGCGGCGGTCAGGTAGCGTGCGGCCTCGGCCTGCACGACCATCGCCGTCACGTGGTGCGTCACGACGTCGTGGAGCTCGCGGGCGATCCGGGTGCGTTCGGCGGCGCGGGTGGCCTCGGCGACGTGGCGGCGGCGTTCCGCCTCGGCGGCGCGGGTGGAGCGCAGCCAGGCCCCGATGCCCCACGCGAGGGCCAGGGCCAGGTAGAACACCACGTAGCCTTCCACCCTCTCGGTCGCGCCGAGCCGGCCGAGCGCGAGCGCCAGCGGCACGTACGCCATGGAGAGGACAAGCACGGTGACGCGCCGGTGGCGCTCCAGATGGGCGCCTGCGCTGATGAGCGCGATGGGCATCGCGTTGCTCGCGAACACGTGGTAGGCGCGGAGCTGGTCGAGGACGAAGCCGAGCGACACCAGAGCCAGACACACGGTCGGCCACCGCCGGCGCACGGCGAGCGGAAGGCACTCCAGGGCGATCACCACGAACGCCAGTGCGTCGAAGGGGCGGGCCGGCAAGTCGCCGACCTGCGTCCCCTTGCCGTGGAGCGCCGGCAGGAGCGATGCGACGGCCAGCAGCAGCCCGAACGGTAGATCCCGGACCACGACGTCGCACCGCCGCCACAGGTCCGTGGCCCGCCGTAGATCGATCACTGGGCGAGCGTAGCGGTCGTGCCGCGCCGGAGCGGGACCACGTTGCCGCGCCGGCGGGCCAGCCACATGAACGCGACCGTCGACAGCATTCCGAACACCACCGCGTACGGGCTCGCCTCCGGCCCGAACTCGCCGCCCGTGAGCAGGGCGGGGCCCGACGTCACGCCGTGCAGCAGCCCCTGCGTCGCGCCGTTGCCCGAGACCTCGGCGCCGAAGATGCCGGCCGCCGCGAAGTTCCAGCCGAAGTGCACGCCGATCGGCACCCACAGGGTGCGGGTGGCGGCGTAGGCGGCGGCGAGCATGCCGCCCGCCTCGATCGCGACGGCGATCGCGCCCCACAGGTCGGCGTGCGGGTTGAACAGGTGCGACAGGCCGAACAGCAGACCGGTCAGCGTCAGCGCGAGCCACGTCCCCGTACGTTCCTCGACGATCCTGAACAGGATGCCGCGAAAGAGCAGCTCCTCCGTCACCGCGGCGGCGGCCATGAAGCCGAGCAGCCCGAGCGCGCCCGCCGGCGAGCCCTGGCCGTCGATCCGGTAGCCGCCCACGAGAGCGATGTTCACGATGACGGCCACGAACAGCGTGACCCCGATCAGCGTCCCTCGGGCGACGGCGCGGGCGGCGCCTTGCGCCGCCACCTCCACCGGTGCGCGGCGCTCGGACCACCGCACCACGCGGGCGTACACGACTACGGCGAGCACGGCCGTCGCGACGCCGAGGAGCAGGGTGAGAAGCGGGTTCCCCTGCACCGCGCCCACGATCGTGCCGCCGGCGAAGGCGACCGCCGCGACGGGCACGAGCTGTTTCAACAACCGCATGACGACTCCCATATGTGAGGGGACTCCGCGACGGGACGCCGCCGCTACGCCGGGAAACGCTAGGGATCCGGCGGTCCGGAATCGTCCCCGCACGGTGGACATTCGCCGGTAGCTCGTACGGGGGACAGGCGCACATGCGATTCGTCGTACGACGCCGCCGCGGACGGCGTACGTCTCCGGCGGCGTCCGGGCCGCACGGAGCGCGGCGGTCGCGGCCCTCCCCGGCAGAGCGCACTTGTCCCCCGCGCGAGCTACCGGCGAATGTCCACCGTGCGGGGACGATCCCGGACCGCCGGATCCGTAGCGTTACGACACAGCCACGGACGCTCCGTCCGCTTTCCCGCCACACCGCCGTGCGCATCACCCCCGGCGCCGACTCCCTCACTGGAGGACCCCTCATGCTCCGCAAGATCAAGTCATCCGTCGTGGCCGCACTGTGCTGCACCGTGCTCGGTGCGGGGGCCACCGGCTGCGACGGCGACGCGGTGGAGAACTGGGACCCCTTCGCCCCCGCCACGCGGACAACCGATACCGCCCCGATCTCCGGGACCGAGAAGATCGATGTCGCGGGCCGGTCGGTGAACGTGTCCTGTTCGGGCGCCCCTGAGAGAGGCGGGCCCGTCATCGTCCTGATGCACGGGGGAGGCGATGGGCTGGACAAGATGGCCGCCCTCCAGAAGACGCTGAGCGTGAAGCACCGGGTCTGCTCCTACGACCGGCTCGGCGCGGGCGCGAGCGACCAGCCGCAAGGCCCTCAGGACTTCTCCGGCACCGGGAAGACCCTGACCGGGGTGCTCGAGCGGGTCGCCGGTGACGACCCGGTCGTCCTGGCCGGGCACTCGCTGGGCGGGCTGATCGCCGCCAGGTACGCCCCCGACCACCAGGACCGGGTCAAGGGGCTGGTCCTGATGGACGCCACACCGCCCACGATGCTGGCTGACATCGCGGAGTCGATCCCCGAGTCCGCCAAGGGCCCGGCGGCCGAGTTGCGCGCACAGAACCTCGCGATCTTCCAAGGCCAGAACCCGGAGAAGCTCGTCATCACCGACGGCAGGGTCCGCTCCGCCGGGCAGATCCCGGTGGAGGTGATCCGGCACGGGAAGCCGTACCTCGAGGCCGTCCCCGAGTACGGGTCGCGCCTGGAGAAGGCGTGGTCGGCGGGCCAGCACAAGTGGCTCGCGCTGTCCGGCCTCAGCAAGCTGAGCACGGCCACCAAAAGCGAGCACTACATCTACGTCGACCAGCCCGAGGTCGCCGTCCAGGCCATCGAACGCGTCACCGCGCAGGCCGCTCGTCAAGCGCATGGTGAGTGACCGGCCCGGCCAGGTCCAGGATCAGCGGCCGCTCCCTCTGGCGAGAAAGTGCTCGCGGGCGGTGGCGCTTCAGCCGGTCGGTTGTTTCAGGCCGCCGGGCACTCGGCCGCACGGGCGGTGAGGCGTTCCCAGTTGCGGTGGGCGATGTCGGCCTTCTGTTCGTCGGTGAAGGGCGCGTCCTCCAGGAAGGAGCGGGCGGCGCCGTTGCTGGTGTCGACATAGGGGAAGCCGCCGGGGCGGAAGCCGTAGGTGAAGGGGTAGTCGGTGGAGTACAGCATCCGGTCGGTGCCCATGACCTCGGCGGTCCAGCGCAGGTAGCGGGGGCTGTTGGTGCCGCTGCCCGCGACCCAGAAGTTCTGCTTGAAGTAGTCCGCGAGCGGCCGCTGAAGGCCGCCGGCCTGGGCGAAGAATCCGGTGTGGTCGAGGTAGAACATGACGACCTCGCCCCAGTGCCCAGCGATCACCTGCAGGTCGGGGAACCGGTCGAAGACACCCGAGAAGATCATCCGCAGGTACTGCACGCCCAGGTCGTAGTACCAGCCGATCGCCGCTCCGGCCAGCGGCGTGCCGATCGGACCGATGTCGGAGTAGTAGGCGTCGATCACCGGCTGGACCGGCGTCTGCGGGTGGAAGTGCAGCGGCACACCGAGCCGCTCGGCGGTGGCGTACAGCTCGTCGTTGTCGGGGTGGTCGGCCAGTTTGTCCCCGGTGCGGCCGTACAGCATGGCGCCGGGGAGGCCCAGCTCGCCCACCGCCCGCTCCAGCTCGGCCGCGGCCGCGGCCGGCGACTGGGTGGGGATCGCGGCGAACGCCTGGAAACGGTCGGGGCGCGAGGCGACGATCTCCGCGAGCTGGTCGTTGGCCGCACGGGCCACCGTGATCGCGTCGGCCTCCGGCAGGTCCTGCACACCCGGTGACGACAGGGACAGCACGGCGACGTCGATGCCCTGGTCGTCCATGTGGGCCAGCCGCTGCTCACCGGCCTCGCGCAGGTTCTCGGCGATCGGGCTGTCACCGAAGCCGCGGGCGGGGATCTGCGGCGATCCGGCCCGCTGATACGCCTCGTAGACGGCGGGTACGACGACGGTCTCTTCCACTCCGATGATCCGCAGACGGTCGGACATGGTGACGCTCCTTGCACTGATGTTTCCGATGGAAGAGTAATCACGTTATCATCGTTACTAACGACGTCAACATGAAGCTGTTAACGACGATAATAACTCCGGTATTCGGGCGGTGTTATCATTGATAAATGTCGGCTGACCCGAACCCCGCAGAGCTTGCCGCGGAGCCCGGCGCCACAGCGCGCGAGCAGACCCGCCGCCGGATCGTCGACGTCGCGGTCGACCTGCTGGAACGCGGGGGCCGCGACGCGGTCACCACCCGCGCGGTCGCCGACGCCGCTGGACTGCAACCACCGGCCCTGTACCGGCTGTTCGGCGACAAGGAGGGGCTGCTTGACGCCGTGGCCGAACACGGCTTCACCCGGTTCCTGGCCGCCAAGCACATCGACCCCGACCCGCAGGACCCGATCAGGGAACTACGCGTCGGCTGGGACATCGCGGTCGAGTTCGGACTGGCCAACCCCGCGCTGTACGCGCTGATGTACGGCGAGCCCGCCAGGTCCACCACCGTTTTCCGGACCGGCCTCGAACTCCTCATGGAGCGCATCCGCCGCCTGGCCGTCGCGGGTCTGCTGCGCGTCGAGGAGGAGCTCGCGGCCCAGATCATCCACGCCACCGCACGCGGCGCCGTCCTGACCTGGATGTCCCTGCCCGAGCCCCAGCGCGACCCCGCCCTCCTCCTCGCGCTGCGCGAAGCGATGATCACCGCCGTCACCGCCCAGGAACCGGCCGTGCAGGAACAGGGCCCGGCCGGCGCCGCCCGCGCCCTGCGCGCCGCACTGCCCGACCAGAACGTTCTCAGCCACGCTGAACGGCGACTACTGACGGAATGGCTGGATCGACTGTCCGCATAGCCGCCCCTGCGAGCGGACGGGCAGCGGCGATCAGGTCGACGATACGGTCGAGGGGCAGGGTGTCGACGCGCTCGATGAGCAGATCGGTGACGCCGGCGGCGGCTAGCCAGGCGCGGGCCAGGTCCCATCCGGCCCCGCCGAGGTGGCGCAGGTGGCGGCTCCCCTGTGGACGCCGCTGTCGGGGTGGCCCCAGTCCGGGGCGCTTGGGACTGGTTCGCCCGCCGCGTGCTGGTTGGCTTCGAGGTGTCCTGTCAGGGTCTCGAGTCGCCGAACCAGTGGGTCGCGGCGTGCCGGAACGCCTCGTGGTCGGGGGCGCGGTCGTCGGTCCAGACGACGATGCCGTCAGGTCGGATCAGCAGGGCGCCGAATCCGAGGTCGTTGCTCGCCGGCCCGGCCGCGTAGCGGATCCGGCCTTTCCAGCTCATCGCCGCGTCGTGCAGGCGCCGGCCGGTGGTGAAGTCGAGCGCGACGCCGTGTCCTTCTCGCAGCAGGTCGCCGAGGCGGGTGCCGTCGGCGAGACGGAAGTCCGGGGCGGTCCGGCCGACGAGTGGCTGGTCGCTGCCCAGGTCGTAGCGGTGGGACAGTCCTGCGGTGCTGCGGAACACGTAGGTGGTCCCGTCGCGGGTGTCGAGCAGGTCGTGGACCAGCCGTCGCAGGGCCGGGGCGTTGGGGCCGGGGTTCATGGTCGCGACCTGGGCGCGTGACCAGTCGAGGATCGCGGCGCCGGCGGGGTGGCGTTCGGCGGTGTAGGTGTCGAGCAGGCCGTCTGGTGCGGTGCCGTGGATGGTGGCGGCGAGTTTCCAGCCGAGGTTCATGGCGTCGCCGATGCCGAGGTTGAGTCCCTGGCCGCCGAGCGGGGAGTGGATGTGGGCGGCGTCGCCGGCGAGCAGGATGCGGCCGTTCCGGTAGGTCGTGGTCTGCATCGCGCGGTCGGTGAAGCTGGAGGCGAGATGGACCTCGGTGAGTGTCGCGTCGGTGCCGGAGACCCGGCGCAGGACCGTCTGGAGGTGCTCGCGAGTCAGCGGCTGCGAACGGTCGAAGGCGCCGCCGTCGAAGTCCATCATGCCCAGGTGTCCCTCGAAGGGCGTCCGCAGGTACATGCCGGTCGGCGTCAGGTTGAAGCCCGGATTCAGCTTCTGCGGATCGGCGAAGGTGACGCGGGCGGCGTAGCCGGTGAACAGCGGTTCGGTGCCGACGAAGTCAAAGCCCGCCAGTTCGCGCACCGTGCTGCGTCCGCCGTCGCATCCCACGAGCCAGCGCGCCTGGTAGTCGCGTCCGCCGGCTCGTGTGACGACGGTGTCGCCGTCCTGGGTCACGGCCTCGACGGGAACGCCCCGCAGGATCTGCACGCCGAGCCTGGCCGTGCGCTCGGCCAGTACGGTCCCGACCGCGTCGAGGCTGGTCATGATGCCCTCCATCGCCGGGCCGGGCAGCCGGAACGGGAGGGCGGCGGCGTCGATGTTGGCCGGGTCGAGCCGCATGCCCGTGAAGTGGCTCACGTCACGAGGAGCCGGCGGCTCGTGCGCGTCGGGGTCCGCGCCGATCTGCTCCCCGTCGGCGCCTGAGGCTTTCAGCAGCTCTTCCAGCATCCCGCGGCGGTAGAACGTCTCGACCGATCCGGCGTTCAGGCCCCGCATCCCCAGCGGGAGCGCCTTCCACGGCGAGTTCTGCTCCTGGTCCCGCTCCAGCACCAGGACCGAGCAGTCCGCCAGCGCGAGCTCACCGGCAAGGAACAGGCCCACCGGGCCGGCACCCACGACCACCACGTCATACACGTCGAGCCTCCTTCGATCAGGACCGCCCGGTGAGACCCCAGGCAGCTTATGGAGCATCACTCCAAGAATGGAACGCTACTCCAGATTGGAGCGATGCTCCAAACCTGCCAGAATGTCAGGCATGGCCGTACGGACACGTCGATCACAGCGACGCAGGCGGATGCCCACCCGGGAGCGCATCGTCGAGACCGCTGTCGAGCTGCTGGACGCGGTGGGAGAGGGCGCCCTGACGGTCCGGGCGCTGACCGGCCGCCTGGCCACCGGTCCCGGCGCGATCCACTGGCACATCGGCAACGTGGACGAGCTGCTGGAGGCCGCGACCGACGCCGTCGTCGCCACCGCCCTGGCCACGCGACCCACCCAGCCCGCCGAGCGCGCGGAAACCACCGAAGCCGGCGGAGCTGTAGGCGCCCCAGGACGAGATCCGCGCCGTCGCGCTCGGCCTGTTCGACGCGGTCGTCGAACACCCATGGCTCGCCGCCCAGCTCGCGGTGCAGTTCACCCGCAACCCCGGGGGCCGGTGACATTGCGGATCATGGACGCCGTGGCGTCTGCGCGGACACCGGGGGGTGGACACCGTTTTGACCGGGGACGACGTCATCGTGGGTGGCCGGGCCCGAGCCGCGCCCACGGGTTCAGTGGCCCCGCGTGCCTCCACCGCGTACGCTGATCGCCAGCACACAGGTGTCGTCTTCGGGGTTGGGCCCGCCGACGGCCCGGATGAGCCGGTCCAGCCCGGCCGGCAGGCTGTCGCCGGTGAGGCCGGCCGCCGCCTCCAGGGTCAGGGCCAGCCCCTCGTCGATGTCGCGGGAGCGCCGCTCGACCAGCCCGTCGGTGAACAGCAACAGCAGATCTCCCTCCACCAGCTCCACATCGGCCGCTCCGTACGGCTCGGTGAGCGTGGCGCCGAGCAGCACCCCGGCGGGCGGGTCGAGCTGGGCGGCCACCCCGTCGCGGACCAGGATCGGCGCGGGGTGGCCGGCCTGGCTCCAGGCGAACACGCGGGTGACGGGGTCGAGATGGCCGATCACGGCGGTCGCCGTGGTCTCCGCCTGCCGGTGCATCACCAGGGCGTTGAGCCAGGTCAGGAGCTTGTCGGCGGGCTCACCGGTCATCGCCAGGCCGATCAGCGCGTGCCGGAGCCGGGCCATCCGGGCGATCGCCGGCAGGCCGTGCCCGGACACGTCGCCGATGGCCAGCACCAGCCGGCCGTCGGGCAGGGTGCTGGCGTCGTACCAGTCGCCGCCGAGGCCGGCCCCGGTGCCTGCCGGGACGTAGCGGACCTCGATGCGCGTGTGCGGCAGCTCGACGGCGGTCCCGAGACCGGGCATGATCGCATCCCGCAGGGCCACGCTGAGGTGCCGCTCCTCGGCGGCCTGCTCACGGACCTCCAGGAGCTGGCGCCGGGACTCCGACATGATCCGCTCGGCCCGGCGCCGGCCGGTGATGTCCTGGATCACCCCGTGCACGGCGGTGCGCCCGCCGGTCGCGACCGGGTCGAGGGCCGCGCGCAGGTGGCGGACCTCTCCCTGGCGCCGGATGCGGAACTCGGCCTGCCCGGACTCGGCGCCGTGCATGACCGCCCGCAGCAGCCGGTCGAGGTCGGCCCGGTCGGCCGCCTCGACGTGGGCTGTCAGGTCGCGAAGGTGGATGGGGCCGTCGCCGGGGTCGCGGCCGAAGATGGCATAGGCGCGTTCGGACCAGACGGACTCCCCGGTCTGGAGATTCCACTCGGCCCAGCCCAGGTTGCCCAGCCGCTCGGCGTGCGCCAGCCGCGCGCTGAGAAGTTGTTGTTCCACGGCCATGTGCTCGTCCAGCTCTCCGCGTAACCGCTGCACCATCTCTGCCGCGGTCAGCGGGGCGGAACCGGTCACGAGGTCGTTTCGTGGGTGGAGGGGTGGCTGGTGGCCGCCCACTACGCCGACCATGTAGCTCGCTCTCGGAATGTGGGGCCTTACGGACGTTCTGTCGACAAAATGTGATCGTCCTTCAACGGAGTGTAGTGAAACCGACGTCACTCCGGCGGCTTTTCCGCAGTTTCCCTCGGCACGCGGGGCCGTGTGTGGCGTCGGTGCGTCCAGGATTAGATTGGTCGGTGTGACGATGGAGTCCTCTGACCTGTATCCCGTTGCCCGCCTGGCCGCTGTCCAGGAGGCGACCGCCGCCGCCGGCCTCGACGCGCTGCTGCTGACGCCGGGCCCCGATCTCCGCTATGTGACCGGTTACGAGGCGCTGCCGCTGGAGCGGCTCACCTGCCTGGTGCTGCCGGCCGCGGGTGACGCCTTCCTGATGGTGCCCCGTCTGGAGCTGCCCGCCGCCGAGCACTCCCCGGCGTCGAGACTCGGCATCGAGTTCGTGCCCTGGGACGAGACCGACGACCCCTACGCGGCCGTCGGCGCGCGCCTGGGCGGGGTCGCCCGGGTCGGCCTGGCCGACCGCATGTGGGCGATGCAGTCGCTGCGCTTCCGCGAGGCGATCCCCGGTGCCGAGCAGGTGCTCGCCGGGACCGTCCTGCGCGGGCTGCGCATGCGCAAGAGCCCGGCCGAGGTGGCGGCGCTGCGCGAGGCGGGCGCGGCGATCGACTCCGTGCACGCCCAGGTGCCCGGCTTCCTGCGGGCCGGCCGGACCGAGCGCGAGGTCGGCAGGGACATCGCCGACGCGATCATCGAGGCGGGGCACTCGACCGTCGACTTCGTCATCGTCGGCTCCGGGCCCAACGGCGCCAGCCCGCACCACGAGCTGTCCGACCGGATCATCCACGCGGGCGAGCCGGTCGTGGTCGACATCGGCGGTCAGATGCCCAGCGGCTACTGCTCCGACTCGACCCGGGTCTACTCCGTCGGCGAGCCCCCCGCCGACTTCGTGAAGTACTACGACGTGCTCCAGCGCGCCCAGGAAGCCGCCTGCGCGGCCGTACGGCCCGGCGTGTCGTGCGAGTCGATCGACGCCGTCGCGCGCGAGGTGATCGCCGCCGAGGGTTACGGGGAGCTCTTCATCCACCGCACCGGCCACGGCATCGGCCTGGAGACCCACGAGGAGCCCTACATCGTCGCGGGCAACGCCGAGCCGCTGGCGCCGGGCTTCGCCTTCTCCGTCGAGCCGGGCATCTACCTGCGCGGAGCGCACGGCGCCCGGATCGAGGACATCATCATCTGCACCGAGGAGGGCGGCGAGCGGGTCAACCACCGGCCTCGCGGACTCGTCATCGTGTAACAAGTGCCACAATCGGGGTGGCCGGTGACCCCGGTCACCCCACTTTTTGTCGTCCACGTCCATGACCTGGAGTGTGCGGAAGATGACCGTTGAGCGTGTGCTGCCGACCGCCGAGTCCCGTGACCTGCTGGAGCTGGTCCGTGATCTGATCGACAAGGAGGTGGTGCCCCGGGCGTCGGCCGACGAGTCAGCCGGGCGCTTCCCCCGCGAGGTGTTCACCACCCTGGGCCGGGCCGGGCTGCTCGGGCTGCCCTACCCCGAGGAGCACGGCGGCGCGGCGCAGCCGTACGAGGTCTATCTCCAGGTGATCGAGGAGCTCGCGGCCGGCTGGCTGGCGGTCGGCCTGGGCCTGTCGGTGCACACCCTGTCCTGCTTCCCGGTGGCCGCCTACGGCAGCGCGGCACAGCGCGCCGCGCTGCTGCCGGACATGCTCGGCGGTGAGACGCTGGGCGCCTACTGCCTGTCGGAGCCCCAGTCCGGCTCCGACGCCGCCGCCCTGGTCACCCGCGCCGTGCGCGACGCCGACGGTTACGTGGTGGACGGGGTGAAGGCCTGGATCACCCACGGCGGCGTCGCCGACTTCTACACCCTGATGGCCCGCACCTCCGACGGCGGCGGGCGCGGCATCTCCTGCTTCCACGTCCCCGCCGGGACCGAGGGGCTGTCGTTCGGCCGGCCCGAGCGGAAGATGGGGATGCGCTCCTCGCCGACCGCCCAGGTCCGCTTCGACGCGGCCCGGCTGGCCCCCGACGCGCTGCTGGGCGCCGAGGGTGAGGGCTTCCGCATCGCCATGGCCGCCCTGGACGGCGGCAGGCTCGGCATCGCCGCCTGCGCCGTCGGCGTGGCCCAGGCCGCCTGCGACGCCGCCACCGCCTACGCCAAGGAGCGCCGCCAGTTCGGCTCGCGCATCGCCGACTTCCAGGGGATCGGCTTCATGCTCGCCGACATGGCCACCCAGATTGCCGCCGCGCGCGCCCTCTACCTCGACGCCGCCCGCCTGCGCGACGCGGGCCGGCCGTACGGCACGCAGGCGGCGATGGCCAAGCTGTTCGCCACCGACGTGTGCATGAAGGTCACCACTGACGCCGTGCAGGTCCTGGGCGGCTACGGCTACGTCGAGGACTTCCCGGTCGAGCGCTACATGCGGGAGGCCAAGGTCCTGCAGATCGTCGAGGGCACCAACCAGGTCCAGCGCCTGGTGATCAGCCGCGCCCTCGCGCGGTAGGCGCCGCGCCGGGGCGGGCCCACCCGGGGCGGGCCCGCCCCGGGGTCAGACGCCGAACGGCGCCGCGTAGACGATGGTGCCGGCGGGCACCGGGAGGGTCCCGTCGAACACGAGCGCCATCATGGCCTCGTCGGGGACCTCGAAGGACGGGCGGATCCCGTGGGCCGAGGCCGGGACGAAGCCGAAGCGCGGGTAATACTCGGGGTGGCCGAGCACGAGCACGAGGTTCTCGCCCATGTCGCGGGCGCCCCTGAGCCCGGCGCGGATCGCGGCCGAGCCCGCGCCGCGCCTCTGGTGGCCGGGCAGGACGGCGCAGGGGCCCAGCGCCAGGGCGGGGGCGTCGCCGACGTGGCAGCGGGTCAGCAGCGCGTAGCCGGCGGCGGTGCCGCCGGCGTCCTCGGCGAGGACGGACAGCTCCGGCAGCCACGCCGGGTCGGTGCGCAGCGCCTCGACGAGGTCGGCCTCCAGAGGCGTGGGGAAGGCGCCGAGGACGATCTCGCGGACCGTGCCGACGTCCTGGTCGGTCTCCGGCCGGGTGTTCCAGGTGTGGGACATGGTGGGTTGATTCTCTGGTTCCGTGGCGGGATCTGTCGCCGGCGGGGCGCGGGGCACGCGGGGTGTGGGATGCGGGGCACGCCGGACGGCCGGCGGGAGTGGGCCCGGGGCCCGCACCGCCGACGATAACACGGCCGGAGCGTCAGAGCGGGCCGGGCAGGAGGGAGCCTCAGAGCGGGCCGGGCAGGAGGGGGAGCGCGAAGAGGGCCGCGCTGGAGGCGGCGGCGCAGGTGAGGGCGGTGAGCGCGGTGCGCGTACGCGCCGTTGCCGTCGGGCGCAGCAGGAGCGGCAGCGACAGGCCCAGGGCCGCGAGGGCGAGGGGCGCCCATGGCCCGGGCTGGAGGGCGCCGGACGGCGGGCCCGCCGCCTGCTGGGCGACCAGGCTGAACAGCAGCAGGCCGCTGAGCAGCCCCACGGCGATGTCGCCGCCGGCGTCCGGCCTGCGGCTGAGGTGCCCGGCCAGGCCGAAGGCGACTATCGTGACGCCCAGCGCGGTCGTCCAGCCGCCGCTCTGGCTGAGCAGGCTCTCGGCCTGGTCGAGAGCCTGGGCGGTCAGGTGGCCGGCCGTCAGCCCCGCGCTGGTCAGGGCGCCGTTGAGGGCCGCCCATCCGGCCTGTGGCGAGCCGCGTGTCATGCCCAGCACCAGCACCCCGTACAGGTAGGGGTCGTAGGCTCTGACGACGTCGTCGGGCAGGGCGCGGGCCAGCGATCCGCCCGTCAGGGCCAGGAGCATGCCCAGCGCGAGCCCGGCGGTCATCTGCCGCATGATGCGGCGTTCCCGCCGGTCCGACGCCCGGAAATCGAGCTGCCAGCGCGCCTCGCGCCGGCCGATCCGCGCCGCCCTGTCCATGGCCGCCATGTCGCCTCCTGACTGTCGCCGGAGTCCGCCCGTCAGACGCTGTGACCTTCACATTGCCTGCTTTTCATGACGGAACCATGACAAACAGGTCAAACAACTGTCTTTTCTCATGGCCGGCCCATGACCCTCACCGGGCACGCCGGCCCCTCACCAGCCGTCGCCGCGCCGCCGGTCGAGGGTGGGGTAGTCGATGTAGCCCTCCGCGCCGCCGCCGTAGAGGCCCGTGGGCAGCGGGTGGTTCAGGGGCGCTCCGGTGCGCAGCCGCTCGACCAGGTCCGGGTTGGCGACGAAGGCGCTTCCGAAGGCCACCATGTCGGCGCCGCGTTTCAGCCACCACGCCGCCGGGTGGGTCTTGGCCAGGTCGGCGGGGTTGTTCAGCGGGGTGACGATCAGGGCCGTCGGCCACAGCGCGTGGATCCGGCCGTCCAGCTCGGCGTCCCCGGTCTCGCTCAGATGCAGGTAGGCGATCGGGTCGCCGGCCAGCTCGCCGATCAGCGCGGTGTAGGTCCCGGCCGGGTCGTGCTCGGACATGTCGCCGTAGCGGTTGCCGGGGGAGATGCGCAGCCCCACCCGCTCGGGCCCGACGGCGGCGGCGACGGCGCGCACGACCTCGACGACGATCCGGATCCGCCCGGCGGTGCCGCCGCCCCACGCGTCGGCGCGCAGGTTGCTGCCGTCACCGAGGAACTGGTGCAGCAGGTAGCCGTTGGCGGCGTGGATCTCCACGCCGTCCAGGCCCGCGGCGACCGCGCGCCGGGCCGCGCGGGCGAAGTCGCCGACGATCTGACCGATCTGCGCGGCGCTCAGCTCCCGGGGCGTGACCGCGTCGAGCCGCCCGTCCGGCGTGTAGACGAGGGCGCGGGCGCGGACCGGCGAGGGCGCGACCGGACGCAGGCCGCCGGGCAGGAAGCTGGGATGGGCCAGCCGGCCCGCGTGCATGAGCTGGACGAAGACGTGCCCGCCCGCCCCGTGCACCGCGTCCGCGACCCGGGCCCAGCCGCGCTGGTGCTCGTCGGTGTGCAGCCCCGGCGCGCCGGGGCCGATGCGGCCGGCGGGGCCTGGGTGGGTACCCTCGGCGATGATGAGGCCCGCCGAGGCGCGCTGGGCGTAGTAGGTGGCCATGAGAGGGCCGGGAGTGCCGTCGGCGGCTGCCCTGGAGCGGCTCATCGGCGCCATGGCGACCCGGTTGGGCAGCGTCACGCCGCCCAGCCGCACGGGCTCGAAGAGCGCGGGCGCCCCCTTCGCGGGTGTCGTCTCCATCGGCGTCGCTTTCGCGGGCGTGGTCTGCTGGGGAGCGGAGCGCCGGCCCACGGCGCGGCGGGGCCGGTGGCTGCGGCCCGGTCGTGGCGGGCGCGGACGGATATCCTTCTGCCGACCACGCTACCCCCCGCGCCGCGGCGGCCCGCCGCCGGGCGGTCAGAGGCCGTACTCCTCCAGTAGCCGCAGCCAGACCTCGCTGACCGTGGGGAAGGACGGGACGGCGTGCCAGAGCCGGTCCAGCGTCACCTCGGCGGTGACCGCGACCGTCGCCGAGTGCAGCAGCTCGGCCACGCCCGGTCCGGCGAAGGTCACGCCCAGCAGGACGCGCCGGCGCTCGTCCACGACGGCCTTGGCCCTGCCCCGGTAGCCCTCGCCGAGCAGGTAGGCCCCGGAGACCGCGCCCAGGTCGTACTCGACCACCCGCACCTCGAACCCCTCGGCCCTGGCCGCGGCCTCGGTCCGGCCCACCGAGCAGACCTGGGGGTCGGTGAAGACCACCTGCGGCGCGCCGTACCCGTCGGCCGTGTCGCGCATCGCCGGCAGGTCGTCGCGCTCTCCCCGCGCCCGCGCCGCGATGACGTCGCCGCACACCCGGGCCTGGTATTTGCCCATGTGGGTGAGGAGATTGCGGCCGTTGACGTCGCCCACGGCGTACAGCCAGCCGTCGGCGACCCCGCTCGCCCGCATGCTGTCGTCGACCCGCACCGGCTCGGTGTCCGGCAGGCCGACGGTGTCGAGCCCGAGATCGCCGGTCGCGGGCCTGCGGCCGGTGGCCACCAGTAGCTCGTCGGCCTCCACCGGCGCCCCCTCGGCGAGGTGGACGGTCACCGGACCCCCGGGCCGGAGCCGTTCCACCCCGGTCACCTGGACGCCGGTGCGCACCCGCACGCCGGCGTCGGTGAGCGAGGCCGCCAGGAGCTCCCCGGCGAACGGCTCCATCCGGCCCAGCAGCGAGTGCCCGCGCACCAGCATCGTCGTCTCCCGGGCGCCGAGCCCGTGCAGGGCCTGTGCCATCTCGCAGGCCACCACGCCTCCACCCAGTACGGCCAGCCGCTCCGGCACGACCTGGACGCCGGTCGCCTGGCGGCTCGTCCACGGCGCGGACTCCGCCAGCCCGGGGACCGGCGGGATCACCGGCCGGCTGCCGGTGGCCAGCACGACGGCGTGCCGGGCGCGCAGCAGGCGGGTGGAGCCGTCGCGGGCGGTCACCTCGACCTGCCTGGGACCCCGCAGCCGCCCGCGTCCCCGTACGAACTCCGCCGGGACGCTCCTGATCCATTTCACCTGGTTGCCGTCGTCCAGGTGGGACACCGCCTCATCGCGCCGGGCGAGCACGGCGCCGACGTCGATCGGCTCCAGCGCCAGCCCGGGCACCCGGCGGACGTCCGCGGCGAGCTCCACCGGCCGCAGCAGCGCCTTGCTGGGGATGCAGGCCCAGTAGGCGCATTCGCCGCCGGCCAGCTCCTCCTCCACCACCACCGAGCTCAGCCCCGCGCGGCCGGCGCGGCCGGCGACGTTCTCGCCCGCGGGACCGGCGCCTACCACGATCACGTCGAACTCGTCGGACATGACCCCCCCCTACCTCTCAGAGCAAACAGGCCGATCGCCATGGTCAGTGTGACGGCGCCGGCCGCACCAGCTTCGCAGCCTCGCCGCGGAGGGCCGAGCACGGGGGCCGGGAGGCGTCGTCTCTTACGGGAGGAGCGCTCCGTTCCGGTATCTTTCGTCAGCTGCCGGGTCTCCGTGACCCCGGACAGCGCGAGATTCCGCGAGATGGGAAGCCGATGACCACCGACCAAGCACGCCCGGGCGGGCCCTGGCGGAGCCGCTGGAGGGCACAGACCTGGTTCAACGTCGTGCTGCTGGTCATGGCCGTGCTCCTCGGGCTGTCGGCGCTGATCGGCGCCGCCGTCCTGCGGAGCGCCGCGCAGGCCTCCGACCGCCTCATCGACGAGATCTCGGTGGGCAGGATCCAGGCGGAGCGCATGCAGACGGCCCTGGTGAACCAGGAGACCGGGCTGCGGGGCTACGTCCTCACCGGCAAGGAGGAGTTCCTCCAGCCCTACCGGGACGGGCAGCGTGACCAGCTCGCCGCGGCGTCGCAGATCAGGACGGTGGCGCCGACGGCGCGGGCGCTGAAGGAACTGGTGGTGGTGGAACGGCTGAGCGCCCAATGGCGCTCCGCCTACGCGGAGCCGGTGATCGAGGCCGTGCGGGGCTCCGGGCCGGAGAGCGTCAGCGCAGGGCGGGCTGAGGGCGGCAAGCAGGCCTTCGACGCTGTCCGCGACGCGCTCACCGAGCAGAACGCCGCCTGGAGCCGGGCCAGGGAGAGCGCGCGTGCCGAGCTGACCACCGCCCGCACGGTCCGGGACATGACCTTCTCCGTCATACTGATCGCCTTCCTCCTCACCGTCATCATGGTGGCGGTGCTGCTGCGGATCGCGGTGTTCGGTCCCCTGGCGCGCCTGGGCGAGGCCTCGCGCCGCGTCACCGGCGGCGACTTCGAGTACCACGTCGACACCGGCGGGCCGGCCGACCTCGCCGAGCTGGCCGGTGACATGGAGGCGATGCGCAAACGGATCGTCAGCGAGCTGGAGGAGGCCCGCACCTCCCGGCAGCAGGTCGCCGAGCAGGCGGAGGAGCTGAAGCGCTCCAACGCCGAGCTGGAGCAGTTCGCCTACGTGGCCTCCCACGACCTGCAGGAGCCGCTGCGCAAGATCGCTTCCTTCTGTCAGATGCTCCAGCAGCGCTACGCCTCCCAGCTCGACGAGAGGGCCAACACCTACATCGACTTCGCCGTCGACGGCGCCAAGCGCATGCAGGTCCTCATCAACGAGCTGCTCACCTTCTCCCGGGTGGGCCGCGTCCACCAGGAGCCGGTCGAGATGGACCTCAACGACGTGGTCGACAGGGCGCTGGACAACCTCTCCGCGGCGGTGGAGGAGTCCGGGGCCGAGATCGAGGTCGGCGACCTGCCGGTGATCGTCGGCGACCGGACCCAGTTCGTGATGCTCTGGCAGAACCTGATCGGCAACTCCCTGAAGTTCCGTACCGCCGATCGCCGGCCCCACGTCCGGATCGAGGCCGAAGAGCGGGACGGGGAGTGGCGGATGACCCTGACCGACAACGGGATCGGCATCGCCCCCAACTTCGCCGACAAGATCTTCGTGATCTTCCAGCGGCTCCACCACCGGGACGCCTACGGGGGCACCGGGATCGGCCTGGCGCTCTGCCGGAAGATCGTGGAGCAGCACCGCGGGAAGATCTGGCTCGACACCGACTACGGCGACGGGGCCCGCTTCGTCATCACCCTGCCCGTCACCGCGGAGCAGCCGCAGGAGGCGCCCGCCGGAGGGAGCGGCTGAGGACCGCCGGCCGCCGGCCGGCGGGGCGGCGGGTGCGGTTGGGACCATGCCGTGACCCCGTGGCGGCGCGGGGGACCGCCGGGTGCCGTTACCGTTGATCGGGTGGAGGAGATCGACCGCCGGATCGTGACGTTGCTGGCCAAGGACGGCCGGATGAGCTTCACCGACCTCGCCAGGGAGACCGGGCTGTCGGTGTCGGCGGTGCACCAGCGGGTGCGTCGGCTGGAGAAGCGCGGGGTGGTGCGGGGATACGCCGCGCTGGTCGACTACGACGCGATCGGGCTCTCGCTCACCGCGTTCGTGTCCATCAAGCCGATCGACCCGGCCGCCGCCGACGACGCCCCCGAGCGGCTGGCCCACCTGAGCGCCATCGAGGCCTGCCACAGCGTGGCCGGGGACGAGAGCTACATCCTCAAGGTGCGGGTGGCCTCGCCGATCGCCCTGGAGGAGCTGCTCAACCAGATCCGCAGCTCGGCCAACGTCTCGACCCGGACGACGGTGGTGCTCAGCACGCCGTACGAACACCGGGCCCCCGAGCTGGTGGATCCGGAGACCGGCAAGCCCGACGAGCCCGTCTGAGCCACCCGGAGAGGCCGTCCGAGCCGTCGGGCGGGCCTGTCCTGAGCCTGGCCGTCCGAGCCACCCGACGAGTCCGGCTGCGCCGTCCGGCGGGCCGCCGGCCGGGGCCCGGCGCGCCGGGTCTCCGCGTTCCCGGCGGTCCCGCGCTCCCGGACGACGTGCCCCTGACGGAACGACGTGCCCCTGACAGGTGGGAGCGGCCGCCCGCACAGCGGCCTTGACAGTCCTGGACCGGCCTCGGAAGATAAACATGAGTTATGTTCAGGTTTTCCCGCGGCCCGCCGGGATCCGCCCCGCGGACAGGCCACCGACGAAGGAGCCCGCTTGGAGGAGGTCCGCGCCCGGCCCGCCGGCGTGTCCCCGCTCCGGGCCGGCGCGGCTCCCGGGTCCTGCGGGCGGGCCACCCCCCACCGAGCGGCCCCCGGCGGAGGACGGCTCCGCCCACGCCGCCGCTCGCCGACCGGACCCCAGGAGCCCGCATGCGGCGTCCCTCCCGTTCGCGCCCCCGATCCCTGTCCCTGCTGCTCACCGGACTGGTGGGCACGCTCTGCCTGACCGGCCTGCCGGCGCCGCCGCCGGCCGCCGCCGCGCGGGCCGAGCCGGCGGCCTACCTCGTCGGCCGCGGCATCTCCGACGTCACCGGAGAGGTCGCCGAGGTCGGCATGATGGGATACTCCAGCTTCGACCAGAAGGCCACGGGCCTGCACCAGCGCCAGCGGTCGCGGGCCTTCGTCATCGCCGACCAGGCCACCGGCAGACGGGTGGTCTACGTCAACGCCGACCTCGGCATGATCTTCCAGTCGGTCCAGCAGGGCGTCGTCGCCAGGCTGAAGCAGCGCTACGGCTCCCTGTACGGCGAGCAGAACGTGCTGCTGTCGGCGACGCACACCCACGCGGGACCGGGCGGCCACTCCCACCACCTGGCCTACAACCTGTCCGTCCTCGGCTTCCAGAAGGCCACCTACAACGCGATCGTCGACGGCATCGTCGAGTCGGTGGTGAAGGCGCACGAGGACCTCAGGCCGGGCACCATCAGCCTGGGCAGGGGCCTGCTCACCGACGCGAGCGTGAACCGCTCCAGGACGGCCTTCGACGCCAACCCCGCCGGGGACCGGGCGGCCTTCCCGCAGGCCGTCGACCCGGCGATGACCGTGCTGCGCTTCAAGCAGGGCGGCACCGACGTGGGCGCGATCAGCTGGTTCGCCACCCACGCCACCTCCCTGACCAACGCCAACACCCTGATCAGCCCGGACAACAAGGGGTACGCGGCCTACCGATGGGAGCACGACCAGGCGGGCGTGCGCTATCTGGACGGCACGCCGGGCTTCGTGGCGGCCTTCCCGAACACCAACGCCGGCGACATGTCGCCCAACCTCAACCTGCGGCCCGGGTCGGGTCCCACCGAGAACGAGTTCGACAACACCCGGATCATCGGCGAGCGCCAGTTCGCCAGGGCCAAGGAGGTCTACGACGGCGCGCGGACGCCGATCACCGGCGGCGTCGACCACCGGATGAGGTTCGTCGACATGGAGAACGTGACCGTGGGCGGGGCCTACACCCCGGACGGCAGGGAGCACCGCACCTGTCCCGCCATGGTCGGCGCCTCCACGATGGCGGGCAGCGTCGAGGACGGGCCGGCGATCCCCGGCTTCGACGAGGGCATGACGGGGCCCATCGCCAAGCTGCTGGAGCCGCTCGACGTCGACGCGCCGCCGTGGCTGATCAGCTGCCAGGCGCCCAAGCTGAACCTGGTGCCGACCGGCCTGGTCACCGAGCCCGTGCCGGTGACCCCGAGGATCCTGCCGGTGCAGATCCTCAAGATCGGCCAGCTCTACCTGGTGGCGGGCCCCGCCGAGTTCACCATCGTCGCCGGCCTGCGGGTCCGGCGGGCGGTGGCGGGTGAGCTGGGGGTGCCCGTCGAGAACGTGATCATGCAGGGCTACGCCAACGCCTACAGCCAGTACGTGACCACGCCCGAGGAGTACGAGCTGCAGCAGTACGAGGGCGGTTCCACGCTCTACGGCAAATACACCCTGCCCGCCTACCAGCAGGAGTTCGCCGCCCTCGCGGCCGCCATGCGGGACGGCGCCGCCGTCGACCGGGGCCCGCAGACACCGGACCTGTCGGGCAGGCAGGTCAACCTCCAGACGGGCGTGGTCCTCGACAGCGCTCCGGCGTCGAAGTCGTTCGGCCAGGTGCTGACCGAGCCCGCGGCCTCCTACCGGCCGGGGAGCACCGCGAGCGCCGAGTTCGTCACCGGCCATCCGAAGAACAACCTGCACCGCAACGGAACCTACCTGGAGGTGCAGCGGCTGGTGGACGGCGCGTGGGTGCGCCACCTGGACGACGGCGACTGGCAGACCGTCTATCGCTGGACGCGCCTCAACGGGCTCACCGGCACCTCCAAGGCGACGATCACCTGGGACATCGCGCCAGGCACGCCCGCGGGCACCTACCGGATCGTCCACTCCGGCGACTCCAGGAACATCCTGGGGAAGGTGACCCCGTTCACCGGCGCCTCCAGGAGCTTCACGGTGTCCTGACGGCTCCGGGGGGGAGGGCAGGAGCGGCCCTTCCCCCGGAGCCGCGGGCCCGCCTCCGCCCGCGCCGGGGACGCGATGGCGGTGCGGCTCACGCCCGCCGGGGCGCGAGCCGTACCGGAAGGGCTCACGCCATCGCGTGGAAGTGGGCGCGCAGCCGGGTTTTGGCCTCCTCGGTGGCGCCCAGGGCGTCCAGGCCGAGCAGCGCGGCGCCCACGATGGGCGGGACGTCCACGACGATCAGCTTGGCCTGGGGGGCCTGCTCGGCGAAGCGCCGCTCGATCAGGCCGCTCAGCAGCGGGTCACGGGCGGTCAGCACGCCGCCGCCCAGGACCACCTCCATCGGGGTGTCCAGCAGGTTCAGGCGGCGGAGCGCGACCACCGCGAGGACGGTGACCTCCTCGGCCATCCGCGCCACGATCGAGCGGGCCACCGCGTCGCCGCCGGCGGCGACGGCCATCAGCACCGGCACCAGCCCGTGCAGCCCGAGCAGGGGCAGCTCGCCGAAGTGGATGCCGAGCGCCACCTCCTCGACGGTCCGGGTGCCGAAGTGCTCGGCGACCGCGCGCTCCAGGGCGGTCGCCGGGCCCCGGCCGTCCTCGGCCCGGACGGCGTGCCAGAGCGCCTCCTCTCCCAGGCCCATCCCGCCGCCCCAGTCGCCGGTGAGCCGGCCCAGGGCCGGATACCTGGCCACCTCGCCGGTGGGGGAGACCCCCACGGCGTTGACACCCGCCCCGCACACCACGGCCACACCCGCCGGCCCGGAGGCCCCGGCGCGCAGCAGGGCGAAGGTGTCGTTGCCGACGACCACGTCCCGGCCGTACTCGCGGGCGAGGATCTCGTCGCGGATGGTCTCCTCCTCGACCGGCAGGTCGGCACCGGCCACGTAGGCGGCCACGTGGTCGGCGAACGGCGGCGTGAGGTCCGGGCCGAGCAGCCGTACGGCGTCGCCGATCACGTCGACCGCGGCCCCCACCCCGGCGCTCTGCGGCTCGAAGGCCCCGCCGCGGCCGGTGGCCAGGACGGAGCCGTCCTCGCCGACCAGCGCGACGTCGCTCTTGCTGTTGCCGCCGTCCACGGCCAGGACGGTTCTCACGCGGTCGTCCAGGGCAGGTGCCGGCGGTTGGCGTCGACGAGCCGCCGGGCCAGGTCGTCCGACAGCGCGGCCTGGCCGATCAGCGGGTGGGCCAGCAGCGCGTCCGAGACGCGCTGCCGGCCGCCGTGCAGAGCGGCCTCCAGCGCCAGCGTCTCATAGGCGGTGACGTGGGCGATGAGCCCGGCGAAGAGCGGCTCGACGGGGTCCACGGGCAGCGCCGCCGCCCCCGCGGCGGTGATCCTGGCCGGGACCTCGATGACCGCGTCGTCGGCCAGGAACGGCAGCGTGCCGTCGTTGCGCAGGTTGACCACCTGGGTGTCGCCGCGGTCGCCGAGCAGCGAGGCGATCAGCGCCACCGCGGCCTCGGAGTAGAACGCCCCGCCGCGCTTGCCCAGCAGCTCGGGCTTGGTGTTCACCGACGGGTCGGCGTACAGCTCCAGCAGCGCCGCCTCCATCGCCGCGACCTCCGCCGCGCGCGACGGCTTGGAGCGCTGCTCCTCCACCACGAGATCGTGCTCGTAGAAGTAGCGCAGGTAGTAGGAGGGCACCACGCCGAGGCGGCGGATCAGGCCGGCCGTCAGGCCGATGTCCTGGGCGATCTCCTCACCGTGGACGTCCAGCAGCTCCGGCAGGACGTCCACCCCGTCCAGGTGGACGGCGCGTTCCCAGGTGAGGTGGTTCAGGCCGACGTGGCCCAGGGAGATCCGCTCCGGCGCGACGCCCAGCTGCGCGGCGAAGCGGCGCTGGAAGCCGATGGCCACGTTGCACAGGCCGATGGCCCGGTGGCCGGCCTCCAGCAGCGCCCTGGTGACGATGCCCACCGGGTTGGTGAAGTCGACGATCCAGGCGTCGGGCGCGTGCCGGCGGACCTTCTCGGCGATGTCCAGCACCACCGGGACCGTGCGCAGGGCCTTGGCCAGGCCGCCCGCGCCGGTGGTCTCCTGGCCGACGCAGCCGCACTCCAGCGGCAGCGTCTCGTCCACCTCGCGCGCGGCCTGGCCGCCGACGCGCAGCTGGAACAGGACCGCCTGGGCCCCGGCCACGCCCTCCTCGACCGAGGTCGTCGCGACGACCTCGGCCGGGTGGCCGGTGTGCGCCAGCATCCGGCGGGCCATCCCGGCGATCAGCTCCAGCCGGCGGATGTCCAGATCGACCAGCGCGATCTCTGTGAGGGGCAGCTCGTCGCGGAGCCGCGCGAATCCGTCGATCAGCTCCGGCGTGTATGTCGAGCCGCCCCCGACAACGGCGAGTTTCACCCTTTTACTCCTGTCAGCGTCACGCCCTCGATGAAGACCCTCTGGGCGAAGAAGAACACGATGATCACTGGGGCCATGACGAGAAGGGTCGCCGCCATGGTGAGGTTCCACTGCACGCTGTGCAGTGCCCGGAAGGACGCCAGCCCGAGGGAGAGCGTCCAGTTTTCCTCGTTGATCTGGGCGTAAAGCAGCGGGCCATAGTAGTCGTTCCAGCAGTAGAAGAACTGGAACAGGGCCACCGCCGCGATCGCCGGCCGTGCCATCGGCAGGATCACCCTGACCAGGGTCCTGAAGTCCGAGCAGCCGTCCACGCGGGCGGCCTCGGTGTACTCCTTGGGGATCGTGATCAGGAACTGCCGCAGCAGGAAGATGGAGAAGGCGTCGCCGAGCAGCATCGGCAGGATCAGCGGCCACAGCGTGCCGGTGAGCTCCAGACGCGCCCAGAGGAGATAGACCGGGACGGCGACGACCTGCGGGGGCAGCATCATCATCGTGATGACCGCCAGGAAGGCCAGCTTGCGTCCCCGGAAGCGGAAGCGGGCCATCGCGTAGGCCACCGGGACCGACGACAGCAGCATGAACAGGGTGCCCAGCCCGGCGTACATGAACGTGTTGCCCAGCCAGCCCAGCAGGTGCGACCTGGCGAACACCTCGGCGAAGTTGCCCCAGTTCCAGGTATCCGGCCACAGCTCGCCGGTGAGCGCCTGGTCGTCGGTCATCAGCGCGGTCAGCGCCACGAACACCAGAGGGCCGATGAACATCACCGACAGCGCCACGGCGAGGGCGTGGGTGGCGATCCAGTACAGCGTCCTGCGGACGCGTCCGCCGCGCGCGCCGGCCCGGCGGACGGGGGAGGCGGTGGCGGGGGGTCTGGTGGCCAGGGTGGTCACCGGCTGCCTCCTTCGTCGTCGGTGAACGCGCGGAACCGGCGGAGCAGGACGAGGGTGAAGATCATGGAAGCCGCGAACAGCAGCAGCGCCAGCACGCAGGCGTAGCCCATGCTGAAGTCGCGGAAGCCCGCGTGGAACAGCCACTGGGGCAGCGTCAGCGTGGACAGCTCGGGATAGCCCGGTACGAAGGCGCTGCCGGGGGAGTCGGTGACCCCGGCGGCGACCCGGGAGGCGATCATCGCCTGGGTGAAGTACTGCAGGGCGTAGATGACGCCGGTGACCGTGGAGAACATCAGCACCGGGGAGATCGTCGGCAGCGTGATGCTCCGGAACTGCCGCCAGCCGCCGGCCCCGTCGATGGCCGCGGCCTCGTACAGGTGCTTGGGCACGTCCAGCAGCGCGGCAAGGAAGATCATCATCGTGTTGCCGATGCCCCACATGGCCAGCAGGGTCAGGCCGGGTTTGGCCCAGTCCTTGTCACCGAACCAGTCGGGCGCGGTGATCCCGAAGAGGTCGATGATCTGGTTGAGCGGTCCCGAGGGGTTCATCAGGAAGACGAAGGAGACGGTCCCGGCCACCAGCGGCACCAGCGACGGCAGGTAGAACACGGTGCGGAAGAAGCCGGCGCCCGCCTTCAGACGGGTGAGCAGCTGGGCCACGGCCAGGCCGAAGAGCACCTGGGCGGGGACCATGAACACCACCAGCCACAGCGTGTTCCTGATGGAGGTCCACGCCCGGTCGTCGTGGAAGAAGTAGCGGTAGTTGTCCAGGCCGACGAACTCCAGCGTGAACAGGTCGTAGCGCTGGAAGGAGAAGTAGACCGTCGCCGCGAGGGGGTAGACGAAGAAGACCGCGAACCCGATCAGCCAGGGCGACATCCAGAGGAGGGCCTTGCGGCCCTCGCCGCGCCACCGGCGGGGCGGCGCGGCGTGGGTGATGCTCATCAAGGATCAGCCCCCGGAGAGCTTCAGCTTGTCGTTGACGCGCTTGTCGACCCCGGCGAGCCCGGCGTCGAGATCCTTGACCGAGCCCTTCTCCCACTGGTGCATGAACTCCTGGATCGCCTCCTGGTTGAAGGAGCTGTTGACGCTGGAGGGCACCGTGCTCGTCTTGGGGTGGCTGAAGATGTCGATGAAGGTCTGGAAGTTCGCGTCCTTCTTCAGGTCCGGAGACTCCAGCGAGGCCTTGGTGGTCGGCACGTTGCGCAGGGCGTTGGACAGGGTGACCAGGGCGGTGGTGTCGGTGGTCAGATATTTCACCAGCTCCCAGGCGGCCTGCGGGTTCTTGGCGCCCTTGGGCACGCCGATCACGGTGCCGGCGGTGAAGCCGCTGCCGTACAGCTCGGGCCTGTCGTCGGCGACGGGGAGCGGCGCGGTGCCGTAGTCGAGGCTCCCGGCCTCGTTGGCGATCATGGCGTTGCGCCACTCGCCGTCGAGCATCAAGGCGACCTTGCCCTTGTAGAACGGGTGGTCGGCCGACCACTCCTGGCCCAGGCTCTTGCGGAACTTGTCGAGCTTGTCGTAGCCGTACCAGTCGACGAGCTCCTTCTGCCAGCGCAGGAGCTGTTTCCAGGCCGGGTCGGAGCCGATCGCCGAGGTGCCGTCCGGGTTGTACCACTTGGCGCCGACCATCGGGGCCAGGTGCGAGGCGGTGTTCTCGTAGTACTCGAAGCTCGGGATGAAACCGGCGACCTTGATGGTCCCGTCCGCGTCGCGGACGGTGAGCTTCTTGGTGAGCTCGGTCAGCTCCGACAGCGTCTTGGGAGGCTGGCTGCCCTTCATCAGGGCCTTGTTGTAGTAGAGCCCGTAGGCGTCGGCCAGCAGCGGCATCACGCAGCGCCTGCCCTCGAACTCGGTGTAGGAACGCGAGGCCTCCGGCAGCACCGACAGGTCGATGCCGTCCTGCCGGATCACCGGGGTGAGGTCCTGGAACGTTCCGCTCTTGCACCACTGGGCCACGTTGTCGGTGGTGAAGGAGGAGGCGACGTCCGGGGCCTTCCCGCCGCGCACCGCCTGGGTGATCTGGTCGTCCTGGACTCCCTTGACCAGTTTGACGGTGATCTGCGGGAACTTCTGGCGGAACCCGGCGACGGCGTCCTCGAACGCCTTCACCTCGGCGGGCGCCGAGAATCCGTGCCACAGCTCAAGGGCGGTGGCGGGCAGGGACGCCGAGCCCGAGGGTTTGGGCTGGGTCCCGAGCGCGGGCGCGCTCTCCTTGCCCGCGGTGCAGGCGGTCAGGGCCGCGGCCGTGAGGGTGGCCGTGGCGAGTATGAGAAAGCGTCGGTGCACGACGGCTGCCTCCTTGCGTGTGGGGGGGATCACGAGAGGACGGGGGTTCGGGGACGGGGATCGGGCGGTCAGGAGGGGACGGTGGAGCCGAAGACCTCGTCGCGGGTGGCGGCGAGGGCGAGGTCGAGGGCCCCGGCCAGGACGGGGTTGCCCTCGACGGTCGACAGCAGCAGGGGCGGCCGGGGGATGGTGAGCGCGTGCAGCTCGTGCTCGACGAGCTCGCGCAGCGTCTCGCCGCCGGCCAGGAGGGTGCCGCCGGTCAGCACGATGATCTCGGGGTCGATGACCGAGGTGATCGAGGCCAGGCCGATCGCCAGCCGGGCGGCGATGTCGCGCAGCCCGGCGCGGGCGTCGTCGGCGCGCCTGCCGGTGGACTGCGAGGTCTGCACGGCGTTCCGCACGGCCTGCGCGGAGGTGGTGCCGCGCAGGCCGTAGGACCTGAGGATCTTGAGTACGGCGGGGCCTCCGGTGAGGGCCTGGTAGCCGTGGTTGGCGTAGCGCCCCGCCTCGCGGGCCGTGGGCGCGCCGGGGGTGGGCATGTAGCCGACCTCGCCGGCGCCGCCGGTGGCGCCCCGGTGCAGCCGGCCGCCCAGCACCAGTGCCGAGCCGAGCCCTTCGTCGGCCCAGAGCAGCACGAAGTCCTGGTGGCCCTGGGCCACGCCGTGCGCCTGCTCCGCCTGGGCGACGAGGTTGACGTTGTTCTCGACGGCGATCTGGAGGCCGAGCCCTCCGCTGAGGGTGGGCACCAGGTCGGGGATGTGCCAGCCGGGCATGTCCTTGCTGGTGGCGTAGCCCAGCCTGCCGGTGCCCGGGTCGAGCGCGCCCTGCACGCCGATGACCGCGCGCCGCAGGTCGGCGGGGGCGCCGGCGCCCTCCAGCGCGGCGCGCACCCGCTCCACCACGTCGCCGGAGGCGCGGCCGGGGGTGGGCAGCCGGTGCTCGCCGATCACGGTGCCGGTGATGTCGGCCACTCTGGCGTCGATGTGCGCGGGGGTGACGTCCAGCGCGGCGACGTGCGCGGCGGCCGGGTTGAGCCGGTAGACCTCGGCGGTGCGGCCGGGCAGCCCCTCGCGGATGCCGTCCAGGACGACCAGGCCCGCCTCCTGGAGCCGGGCGAGCAGCTGGGAGGCTGTGGGCTTGGACAGGCCGGTCAGGGCGCCGATCTCCGGACGGGTCAGCGCACCGCGCTCCAGCAGCGCGTGCAGGGCGGCGCGGTCGTTGATCGCGCGCAGCAGGCTGGGGGTGCCCGGCGTGGGCTGAGTCACAGGTCCTCCGTGTCCGCACATCCCGTGCGGTCCCCCGCACAGCGGAGTTAGGAAAGTTTCCTAACTCGAGGTGAATCTAAGGAGCCCATGCGAATCGCGTCAAGCGGAGGGGGTGCGCCGAAATCAACCTGTGATGGCGGGGGGAGGGGTGGATGTCTCGACGGACCTGCTAAGGTGATGGTTTGTCATAACCACAAGCCAATGGCCCGGAGTATCCCATTACTATCAACGATAATGGAGCGACGGCAACCCGTCAACTCGAGCTCGCCAAGGAGCAGGAATACGTCTCCGGCCTCTACGCGCGGCTCGACCTGCTGCGCGAGCGTACCCAGCGGCAGCTGGACGGGGTGCTGGCGCAGGGCGGCAGCGGCGGCACGCACCAGAACCGCTCCGAGCGCGACACGTTCGCCGGGATGTACGCCGAACGGCTGGGCCGCCTGTGGGCGGTCGAGAACGGCCTGTGCTTCGGGCGGCTCGACAACGCCGACCGCACCTCCCTCTACATCGGCCGCATCGGCATGGCCGACGACGAGCAGCGGCGGCTGCTGATCGACTGGCGGGCCCCGGTGGCCCAACCGTTCTACGGCGCCACCCCGGCCGCCTCCATGGGCGTCATCCGCCGCCGGCACCTGCAGACCAAGGGACGCAAGGTGATCGGGGTCGACGACGACCTGCTCGATCTCGACAGCCTCACCGACGACGCCGCGGCCACCCTCAACGGCGAGGCGGCGCTGCTGGCCTCCATCGCCGCCAAACGCACCGGGCGGATGCGCGACATCGTGGCCACCATCCAGTCCGAGCAGGACCGCATCATCCGCTCGGACCTGAGCGGCGTGCTGGTCGTGCAGGGCGGTCCGGGCACGGGCAAGACGGTGGTGGCCCTGCACCGGGCGGCCTATCTCCTCTACACCCACCGGGACAAGCTGGCCCGCCGGGGCGTGCTCATCCTCGGGCCCAACCTGACCTTCCTGCGCTACATCGAGCAGGTGCTGCCCTCCCTGGGCGAGACCGACGTGCTGCTGTCCACGGTCGCCGAGCTGTACCCGGGAGTCGTCGCCACGGTGAAGGAGGCGCCCGAGGTCGCCGCGCTCAAGGGCGACGGGCGGATGGCCGAGGTGGTGGCGCGGGCCGTACGCGAACGGCAGCGGGTGCCGCGCCAGCCGGTCGACATCCGCCTCGACCGCTACACCCTCAGACTCGACGGCCGCGTCCTGGAGGCCGCCCGCGCCCGGGCGCTCCGCTCCCGCAAGCCGCACAACGAGGCCCGCGGAGTCTTCGTCCGCCACCTGCTCAACGCGCTCGCCCGGCAGGCCGCCCGGCAGCTCGGCAAGGGCATGATCGACGATGACGAGCTGGCCGACCTCCGCGAGGACCTCCGCACGGAGCGTCCCGTCAAGGCCGCGCTGAACAGGCTGTGGCCCTACACCACCCCCCAGCAGCTCCTCATCGGGCTGTTCACCTCGGGCGAGCGGCTGGACTACGCCGCCGGCGACTTCAGCGCCGCCGAGCGCGAGCTGCTGCTGCGCGAGCCGCCGCGCCAGGGGGAGAACTGGTGGGCCGAGTCCGACGTGCCGCTGCTGGACGAGGCCGCCGAGCTGCTCGGCGACATCGACCCGGCGGTGCTGCGGGCCGGGGCGTGGATCGCCGAGGAGGAACAGGCCGCCCGGCGCGCCGCCGCCCTGGACGAGCGTCAGCACCAGCTCACCTACGCCAAGGAGGTGCTGGAGCTGACCGGGCTGTCCGACATCATGGACGCCGAGAAGTTCGCCGCCCGGCACCTGGGCGACGACGTTTACCTGACCACCGCCGAGCGCGCCGCCGCCGACCGTACCTGGGCCTTCGGCCACGTCATCGTCGACGAGGCGCAGGAGCTGTCGGCGATGGACTGGCGGATGGTGATGCGGCGCGTGCCGACCCGGTCGATGACGATCGTCGGCGACCTGGCGCAGACCGGCTCCTCGGCCGGCGCGCGCTCCTGGGGCCGGGTGCTCGACCCGTACGTGTCCGGGCGCTGGCGCGAGGAGCACCTCAGCGTCAACTACCGCACCCCGGCCGAGCTGATGGCCGTGGCCGCCGACGTGCTCACGCTGGTCGGCCCCGGTCTCGTCGCGCCCACCTCGGTCCGAGAGACGGGTACGGCCCCCTGGGCCGCCTCCCCGGTGGAGGCGCTGGCCGACGTCGTCAAGGCCGAGGTCGTCGAGGGCGGACGCCTGGTGGTGATCGTGCCCGAGTCCGGTGTGGCGGAGTTCGGCGAGATGGTGAGCCGGGCCGTCGACGGCGCGGTCGTGGGGCCGGGGTCGGCCGCCCTGGACGCCCCGGCGGCGGTCCTGACGGTCGCCCAGGCCAAGGGGCTGGAGTTCGACGGGGTCATCGTGGTGGAGCCGGAGCTGATCCTGCGGGAGTCGCCCCGCGGGGCGAGCGACCTTTACGTCGCGATGACCCGCGCGACACAGCGCCTTGGCGTCGTGCACACCGGCCCACTTCCCGAAGCGCTTGCTCGACTTGAGCGACATCCGATCACATGAGACCATTGACGGCTCTCGTCGATCATGTCCCAGCTGCGAAAACTTGATGTTTCCGCTGTTAGTGACACGGTTGACATCTGCGCTGGGGTCGGTAGTTTGCTGCCCAGTCCAGCACGGGACTGGCCGGTTGGCCGCCTTTCGACATCGTCGGTTCCTGCGCCCGTGACGGGGGTGACCCCGTCCACACAGCCAGGCGCAGGGCCGGCGTTCCGTCGAGGCGGGGCACCCCGACCGGGCGGGGGGTTGGACCCAGGAGGGGTCCGGGCACCCAGTAGACAACGGCAATCCGCGCTCGCCGCCGACGGGACGGAACCGGTCCGAAGGGTGGTCCGGGCCCTCTTCCCGCTCCCGTGCCGAGCGCCGCAAGCGTCGGGGTGATCCCCAGGGCATCCGTCCGCCCCTGGGGATCACCCCGTTGCCGCGTTCACGGCCCTGGTCCGCCGCCCTTTTTTGGGGTGTGCCGCGGTGAGCGGTACCGTTCGGGCTAGAGAGCCGGGTGCGTGAGCCGGGCCGGGAAGACCGGGCGTCACCGTCCGCACGACACCGCAAGGAGCCCCGCCCGTGGTGCAGGAGAAGACGGCCGCCCCGGCGTCCGGAGCGGCCGGACCACAGGGCCCCGACGGCCCGTCCGACGGGCCCCGGCCCGCAGGGGCCGCCGCGGCGCAGGGCCCGGACGGAGCCTCGCGCCGGGCGCTCCCGGTCCGGGCCGCGGGCGCGGTCGCCGGCGGCCTGCTGCTCTTCCTCGCCTTCCCGCCGCTCGGGCTGTGGTTCCTCGCGCCGTTCGGCCTGGCGCTCGCCGTGCTGTCGGTGCACGGCTCGCGCCCCCGCCGCGCCCTGTGGCTCGGCCTCCTCACCGGCCTGGCCCTCCTGCTGCCCGCCCTGCACTGGGTCAGCCCGATCGGGACGGACGCCTGGCTGGGCCTGGTGGCGCTGGAGAGCCTCTTCTACGCGGCCTGGGCCGCAGGCACCGCCCTGGCCGTCCGGCTGCCCCTGTGGCCGCTGTGGAGTGCCGCGCTGTGGGTGACGATGGAGTGGGCCCGGGGGCAGTTCCCGTTCGGCGGCTTCCCCTGGGCGCGGGTGGCCTTCAGCCAGGGGGAGTCGCCCTTCACCCCCTACGCGGCCCTCGGCGGGGCGCCGCTGGTGACCTTCGCGGTGGCCCTGTGCGGCGCCCTGACCGCGCTGCTGGCGCTCCGGCTCGCGGCCGCCCCCCGCCGGGGCCGGGCGGTCGCCCTGCCGCTCGCCGGGCTGCTGGCCGTGCCCGCCGCCGCCTACGCCGTCCCCCGCCCCGGCGACGAGGGCAGGACCGTCACCGTCGGCGTCATCCAGGGCAACGTCCCGGGCCGGGGCATGCACCCCCTCGGGGACGAGCCGGCCGTGGTCCTGGGCAACCACACCCGCATGCTCCACGAGATGGCACAGGCCGTACGGGAGGGGCGGACGCCCCGGCCGGACATCGTCGTGCTGCCGGAGAACTCCACCGACATCGACCCCTACCGCAGCGACTTCGCCCGCCGCGAGATCGACGCGGCGGTGAAGGACATCGGGGTGCCCGTCCTGGTCGGCGCCGTCGTGGGCGTCGGGCAGGACAACCGCGCCACGCGCAGCCTGGTGTGGGACCCGGTCACCGGCCCCGGCGCCTACTACGACAAGCAGCAGCTCGTCCCCTTCGGCGAATACACCCCGCTCAAGTCCCTCGTGCTGGCCCTGTTCGAGCGGGCGGGCCTGGTCGGCAAGCAGTCGGTGCCCGGCACCCGCGACGGCGACCTGAAGCTGGGCCCGGTGACGGTCGGCGCGATCAACTGCTACGAGGTGGCCTTCGACGGCGTCGTGGGCGACACCGCCCGGACGGGCGCCAGCCCCCTGGTGGTGCAGACCAACAACGCCACCTACGCGCTGACCAACCTGCCGGCCCAGCAGCTGGCCATGTCCCAACTGCGCGCCGTCGAACACAACCGCGCGGTGGTAACCTCCGCGATCACGGGTATATCCGCCTACGTGACCCCCGATGGCACGGTCGCCTGGCGCACCGGAGAGCTCGTCCCCGCGGCGAAGGTGCTGACCGTTCCGGTCAGAACCGCCGAAACGATCGCCACCCGTGTGGGGGCGCTGCCCGAATGGGCCTTGATACTTGTGAGTGCGGGCGCGTTGGCCGCCGCCTGGCGGCGGCGGCCCCGTAGCCTGGTGCACTCCGTGAACCAGGAAGGTGACCAGCAGGTGGGAGACGCGTGATGGAGCGGATGCTTGGCCGGGTGCTCGTCATCGTCCCGACGTACAACGAGCGGGAGAACCTGCCGATGATCGTCGGGCGGCTGCGCACCGTGCTGCCCGAGGCGCACCTGCTGGTCGCCGACGACAACAGCCCCGACGGCACCGGCGCGGTCGCCGACGCGCTGGCCGCCGAGGACGACCACGTCCACGTGCTGCACCGGCCGGGCAAGCAGGGCCTGGGCGCCGCCTACATCGCCGGCTTCCGCTGGGGGCTGGCCGAGGGCTTCGACGTCCTGGTGGAGATCGACGCCGACGGTTCCCACCAGCCCGAGGAGCTGCCCAAGCTGCTGGAGGCACTGGCCGACGGGGCCGACCTGGTGATCGGCTCCCGGTGGGTGCCCGGCGGCAAGGTGGTCAACTGGCCCGGCTCGCGGGAGTTCCTGTCGCGCGGCGCCAACATCTACACCCGGATGATGCTCGGCCTCCCGGTCCGTGACTCCACCGCGGGGTTCCGCGCCTACCGCGCCGCCACCCTGGAGAAGATCGGCCTCGACGACGTGGAGTCGCAGGGCTACTGCTTCCAGGTGGACCTGACCCTGCGCACGGTCCGCCACGGCCTGCGCGTCACCGAGGTGCCCATCATGTTCGTGGACCGCACCGTCGGGGCGAGCAAGATGAGCCGGGCCGTCGTGGGGGAGGCGCTGTGGCGGGTCACCCTGTGGGGCTTCTCCGGCCTCCCCGGACGCCTGCGCCGCCCGCCGCGCTGAAGCCGGACCGGCGCCGCCCGGGTGACGGCGGAACGCTACGGCGCTCCGGTGCGTTGTCACTTCCGTACGGCTGCCGTGTGAGTTGAGGGAAAAATGCGCTTTCTGCTGGTTCTCGCCTTTCTGGCGGTCCCGGTCCTGGAGATCCTGGTGTCCGTCCGGATCGGCCAGGCCATCGGCGTGTGGCCCGCGGTCGCCCTGCTGGCCGCCGGGGCACTCCTCGGTTCCTGGATCGTCCGCCGGGAGGGGCGCAAGGCCTGGCGCAAGCTCCAGGAGGCGATGCAGACCGGCCGGATGCCCGAGCCGGGGGCGCCCGGCGGCGCCATGACCGTCGCCGGCGGGGTGCTGCTGGCGATCCCGGGCTTCCTCACCGACATCGTCGGCCTGCTGTTCCTCCTGCCGTTCACCCAGCCGCTGGTGCGCGCGCTCGGCGCCCGGTTCCTCGCCCGCCGGATCCGCACCCTCGCCGAGCGGACGGCGGGCCCCGGCCTCGGCACGCCGTTCGGCGGCGTGGACTCGCCCTTCGGCGGGGTGCCCGGCCAGCGGGACGCTTCCGGCCCGGTCATCCACGGCGAGGTCATCCGGGACGAGCCGGGCGGCTCCGCCGGTCACGACTCCGGTCGAGGCATCACCGGCCGCTGAGCCCCGCAGGTAACGGCTCCGGCGGCGTCACCGGCCGCTGAGGTCGGCCAGGCGGCGGAGCGAGAGCCGTAGCAGCGCCGCGCTCAGCGGCCGGACCAGCGGCCAGCCGAGCCGCCCGGCCGGGCCGTACGGCAGGTCGAGCTCCTCCTCCCAGACGATCGTGCTGCCACCGCCCTCGCGGGGCAGCACGCGGAAGACCCCGGTGCCGCGCACCAGCCGCCCGGTGTGCCGGACCGCCACCGCCGTGGGCGGATCCCACTCGGTGATCTCCATGGTGTCGAGGAACCCGACGGGGCCCAGCCCGCTGAAGGCGGCCAGCCGGCTCCCCACGCTCCGGCCGTCGCCGGCGGCGACGCGCGCGCGGGTCAGGACCATCCACTCGCCGTGGCGCGGCCAATCGGTCAGCACGGAGAACACCCGTTCCGGCGCTGCGGCCGCCTCCACCGAGACGCTGATGCGGGAGTGAGTCACCTTCCGATCCTTCCGCGCAGCCGCCACCGCCGAAACCCCGGCCCGTCTCCTGGGCGGGGCGGACTCCGGGGAGAACCTCCGGCTGCCGGCCGGGATCACCCCGCCCGGCCCGGGGCGGCCCGCGGCGGGGCCCGTTGACCGCGCTGCCTACCGGGGTCCCCGTAGTACTCGCCGAGAATCGGGCGGATATGGCTGGGTAGGCTTCTGAGCTGGGAATCTGTGGGTCTGGCGGGAGGTCGTTCTTGGCGACGCAGGCGTTCGCGGACGAGGAGCTGGAGCGCCTGCGGGGGTTCCCGGAGATTGGCAGGGACGAGCTAGCGAGGTTGTTCACCCTGACTCCGGCGGATGTCGCGTTCGTCGATCCCGGTCGGGGCCGTGGTCCGGCGGACCGGCTCGGCTTGGCCGTGGTGTTATGCACGTTGCCGTGGCTGGGGTTCGTGCCGGACAAGGCGCTTTCGGCCCCGCCGGTGGCGGTGGCCAGGCTGGCCGAGCAGTTCGGCGTCGACCCGGCCGGGCTGCGCTCGTACGGGCGGCGGGCGAAGACGCGGACCGAGCGTTTGCGGCTGGTGGCGAAGTATCTGGGGTGGCGGCTGCCGACCACGCTGGAGCTCAAGGAACTAGACGAGTTCCTGCTCGCCAGGGCGATGGAGCACGACTCGCCGACCCTGCTGTTCCGGCTCGGGTGCGAGTACCTGATCTCGGCACGCGTGATCCGTCCGGGACCGGTGACCGTGGTCGAGCGGGTCGCCCACGCCCGCGCCGAGGCGCAGCGGGAGACGTTCGACCGGCGGGCGCACGAGTTCACCGAGGCACGGTGCGCCGCGCTGGACGGGCTGCTGATCACCGATCCGGAGATCCGCATGACCCGTCTGCGGTGGCTGGCCACCGGCCCGGTGGAGGCGTCCCCGGCCGCGGTGATGGCCGAGGTCGCCAAGCTGGAGTTCCTGCGCTCGTTGGGCGCGGACAGTCTGGACCTGTCGGCGCTGCCTGCCGAGCGGCGCAGGTTCCTGGCCACGGTCGGCCGGCGGTTGACCGCGCAGGCGCTGGAACGCCGCGACCGCAGCGCCGGTACCCGATCCTGCTGACGCTGCTGGCGCAGTCGGCGACCGACGTGCTCGACGAGGTTGTGCAGCTGTTCGACCAGGCGATCTCCGCGCGGGAGAGCAAGGCCGAACGCAAGATGCGCGACGCGCTGGCCGAACGGGGCAAAGCCGGAGAAGACCGGCGGGCGCTGCTGGATGATCTGCTGGCCATCATCACCGACCCGCAGATCAGCGACGGGCAGATCGGCGGCCTGATCCGAGGTGAACGGATCGGCCGGCCTCGTCTGCGGTCGGCGGTGACGCAGGCCGCGCCACGGTTGCCGCGTGATCACGGGCACCTCGCCGCGCTGGACGGGTCGTATGGGTATCCGCGGCAAGGTCGTCACCGTCGTCTTGGAGGAGACCCGATTCCGGGTGTTGTTCGAGGGCGAGGAGCTGCCGGTGCATCCGCGCACGATCATCAAGGAGGTCAACCGGCTGCGGGCGAGCGGCCATATCGACTACAGGATCTAGGCCTGGTGGAAAGCATCAGCCGAGACTGATCCGTCAATCATCAACTGAAGGTTTACACACGTTGGCCACCGTGCCCTCTAGGCACTAGAGCCCAGCTCAGACGGCCGATGGACCTCTAGGGTGCCCTCTAGGTCTAGAGGGCACCCTAGGGTCTGTCCGGCGGATCATTCCGGGCACGACCGCTACGGCTGCGCTGCCGTGGGCCGCAGCGGTCACGCGAACGATGGCCACCGGTTGGCAGCCCACTCCCGCCAGCCCGCCCAGCCGGGCGGCGGGCCGGCGGCCCCGCGGCCCTCCAGCTTCGCCGCGTCGGGCTCCTCGAAGTGCGCCCGCCCGTGCAGGATGTCGGCCTCGGACATTGGCAACGTTTCCTCGGGGGTGGTCGCCCAGCGATGGGCGATACGGGCGCGTTGGGTCGCGTGGTCTACCGGCAGGTAGACCATGCGGAAGCACGCGTCCTCGGCCTCCACCAGCCAGCGGATCGCAGACCGTTCGTCCCGTGACCAGCAGCCGTAGTCCACGACGACGTTGGTGCTCAGCTTGACCGCCTCCAAGGCGAGCCAGAGCATGCGTCCTTCCAGCACGTCGCGCTTCCCGTCCGCCTCCGCCTCGCCGAACAGGGGAATCATCCAGTCGTCGGGCGTCAGGCGCAGCGCGCCGTGCTCCGCAGCGAGCTGCCGAGCCCTCGTGGTCTTTCCGGCCCCTGGCAGGCCGACCATCAGGAACAACGTGGTCACACCCAGATCGTGGCAGGGAAGCCAATCAGACGACCACCGCTTTATCTGCCCGACCACGGACTGAGCCACAGACGGATGGAGGCCACGGTGACGGTGCCGTGGAAGACGTAGGCGCGCTTGTCGTAGCGCGTGGCCACGGCGCGGGAGCGCTTGAGCCGGTTGATCGTGCGCTCGACCTCGTTCCGGCGCCTGTACTTCTCCTTGTCGAAGCCCGCGGCAGGATCGCTCCCCTCTATCGCTAGGAATCGGTGGCGGGGAGACCCGTACACGGCTTGAATCCGGCAGCGATTCCCGCTGGGGCGTGTGCCCGGTAACGATCGAGGAACCGGCCCGCGCGGACGAGTCGAGATCGGCTCATATGGGGGCATGCGCCTGCCCGTACGGCTCCGCCGTCGTCGCCTCGCCTCAGCGTCTGCCCGGGAAACACTGCTGGCGTTGCCTGAACCGCGGCCGGCGTGGCGACCTGCTCACTCAAGACCTCTGAATGTAGTACCGGTCGGCCGCGATGTTCACTTTTTGCCCACACCCGACTTCCATCCGCTCGTGATAACGGCTGGCGGCTGGCATCTGCCGTCGGCGTAACAAATGTATGTGTAGACCCGGGTACGGTGCTTATATTTGGTGGGTGCGAAGGTGAGCTTGTATTTACCGCCCTTGAGGCAGGTGCGATACTGGTCGTACTTGACGACGGTGTCCTGGCCGCTGGTCAGGGACTTGAGTTGACCATCGCTGCTCTTGCTCGCATTAATGACGTACCACTTCGAGTTGATTTTCCCCGGACTCCGGGTATACGAGCCGATCTTTCTGCTTGTGCCCGCCCTGCCTTCACATGGACCGACCTGGGGTTTGGTGGACCAACTGAGATAGGCCCCGATCTCGTCGGCGGCCGCGGGCAAGCCTACAAAGATGGGGATTCCGAGGGCAATCGCCACCGCGACGCCGGCCGACCTGGTGAATGGTCTCATTGTTCTCTCCTTTTTCATCGAGCGACCGCGCGCCGCCATGAGTGGCCAACATGGCGGAGGCACGGGCCGTTTCGGCCGATGCCAGTCCACAACGCGATGGCATCCTTGGTCCAGGTGTTTCTGTCTGAGCAGGAACACGCAGTTCACAGCCGTGGAAGACACGCTTGTGATCACCGGGGCCATACGCTGTCTCGGACACGTGCCAGACCCATCCCGAGCGTCACACCAGTCCTGCGGTGCCCTCATATCAGAACAGGTCATCCCTGAAGGAGTGGGGTTCGTTGGATTTTCCGCGATTGCTACCGGGACCCCATGCAGGAGGGGGGCGGCAGTCGATCGCCCGACCATGGTCGGTGGGATCCATCGCCAGCGATCGTCACGGTTTCACCTGACCGGTATCACCCCGTTCCCAGGACAGCGGACAGGGGAGCGGGGAAGCTCCGGTCATGGAGACATCACACGAGGGCTTTCCGCTTCTGGTCGTCTCCGAGGGCATCGAGCACACCGAGGACGGGCGCATCCTGGTCGACGGCGTCGAGCTGACGCCAGGCCGCCACCGGGTACGGCTCACCGACGACGTCGACGGACCGGAGACGGTGCTGACTGTGCCGGATCCGACCATGGACGATGTTCTATTCGGGATGCTCGACGACTTTCGCTGAGCGCTGTGGGTGGTGCGGGCCGGGGCCGGCCGCCAGGGCCGCATGCCCAGCCCGCGAACGCCCGGCGGCGCGTCAGCGCCGGGCGGACGCGTGGCGCCTTGATGGATCTCTTATCTGGCCGACGTGTCTCAGTAGAGGACGCTTGGCAGGTAGGCGCCCTGGGGTGGGGTATACAGGCCAATGGTCATCAAAGTCATCAGATACACGACCCGCAGATCCCGTTCCAGACACCACCGGAACAGCTCGGCGTTCGTGATGGGCACAAGGATGCCGGGACCGCCGAAGGCATCGGCAGCCATGATCAGCGCTTTGAGATCCTCGTTGCCCTCCCCCACGGCATGGGCGAAAAACGCCAGGTCAGTGGCGTAGCCGCTGATCCGTCCGTCGTGCTCGACCACCAGCGCGGTACCTTGCGTGAGCGCGTCGCTCACCTCACCAGCCCGATCATGCCCATGGACGCGCCGGCAGACGGTAGTGCACGCCTGCGCATCGGCGGCCGTGGCACGCCGTACCCGATAGCCGGGAATCTCACCTTTCGGGGGAGCGCCCTGCATGCAGGCGAGCAGGTCGCGGACCTGGAAGCCGAGCTTGGCGTACAACGACAGCGAACGGTTGTGGTAGGCGGCCTGCAGCAGACGGATTCCCGGGGTGCCATGGTCTACGGCACGCTGAATCACGTATTGCATCAGGGCTCGGCCCACCCCGTGGTTCTGGACGGCGGGATCCACGGTGACCGGGCCGACGCCGGGAATCGTCGAACGTTCATCCAGGAAGTTGCTGCCCACGACGTCGCCGTTCATCTCGGCCACCACTGAGTGGAAGCCGGGGTGGCCGAGCAGCGTCGACAGCAGCCCGGCCGCTACCTCAGGGGCAGGGAAGTCCGGAGGGAAATTGTGCTCGCCGGCGAGCGTGCTGAAGGCCTCGTAACATATGCGTCCGCAGGTCTCGGCGTCCTCGGGCGTGCCCGGCCGCAGTTTGAGGTCCATAACTCCCCCTCTGGGTTGAGAGCCTTGATCCAGTCTTGAACTGGTGACAGCGGCAGGGGAAGGAGCCGGATGAGGATTCCGCCAAGTCATTCCTTCCCTTGACCGGATTTTCGGTCGGCGGACATACAAGAGAGTGCCTGGTCCATCTGCTCCCGGCCCTCATCGTCGAGGCCTGGATTCTTTCGGCAACCGCTCGCGGGGTGTGGGCGGCGCGGATCGGGACCGGCCGAAGAGCCGCAGCCCGGCCTGCGAACGCCAGCGGCCCGATCCCCGGAGGGGAGCGGGCCGCCTTGAACCAAGGCCGCGTAGTTAAGGTCGTGGGACCTGTGTCAAGGCAGGGTGTAGATGCCATGGCCGGTCTTGCGGATCAGACCTTGGCGTGCCCATTGGGCCATCTGCACGCAGAAACTGTGTAGGTCCGGGACGCCGAGTAGCTGTCCGACCTCGCGCGCGTGCCAGGAGCGGCCGAGCTGAGTCTGCATGAGGGCGAGGACGTGTTGTTTGCGTCCGATGCGGGCTCGGGCGGCGGGCTTGTCCCGGCGGGCGGCTGGGGTGGGCCGGGTGGTATCGGCCAGGTGGCGGTCCAATGCCCACGATCGCAGGGGGCGTGGCTGTACGGCAGGTGGTGCGGTGCGTCCATGGTGGATCAGGAAGCACAGGCTGGTGATGGTCACGCTGCCTGGTGGCCGGTCGTCGGTGCGATGGGTGTGGTAGCGGGAGATCGGGGACTTGACCTTGCGAATGCTGAGGCGCCGGCGGCGCGCGGGCAGCAGGCCGGCCAGGACCGCCCGGCCGATACCGCCCAGCAGATCGACAGCGCCGTCATCGGTATCGGGCAGGATCCGGTGGGCGGTGATGACCTGCTCGCGGGCCCGTTGCAGGGCGGTGGTGAAGCAGGCCCGATCGGGGTCGGTGCCCGGACACGTCTCCACGGCGTCGGTCATGGCCCGGCGCAGGACTTGGTAAAGGGTGAGCGCGGCCCACATCTCCTGTTCGATGCCGGCCGGGTCGCCCGAGCGCAGCACGGCGCCGGTCATCAGGGTGTGGCGCAGTGCCAGATAGGCCGATTCGATCTCCCAGCGCTCGTGGTAGAGCTGTATCAGTTGCTCGGCCGGATCGGTGCGGTGGTCGGTCAGGGTGGTGACCAGCCGGTAGCGGCCCTGGACGCGGCGGCCGTCGGCCAAGGTCACGATCACGTCGGCGTCGATGATACGGACCTTCAGACCGGCCAGAACGGACAGAAACGAGCCATCGGATAGCTGAGCCAGCACCGGTGGGCGGCGACTGGTGCGGATACGGACCAGCAGTTGGGCGCCGGTGGCGGTGACCTCCCTGAGGAAGGCGTCGGCGTCGAAGGCGCGGTCGGCCAGCACGAGCATGTCGGAGCGCAGATGCTGTAGCAGGCGCAGCGCGTAGGTGCTCTCGCCTGCGGCAGGAGCGCCGAAGGTGGCGCCGATCAGGGCGCGGGTGCCGGTCTCGACCAGCGTCATGAGCATCAGCATCGGATAGCCCGCCCAGGCTTGGCGGTAGCAGGCGCGGCCGTAGTGGTCGCGGTTGCGGGTCGTGTCGGGGACCTTCAGGGAGCTGCAGCCGTCGAAGGCGACGGTGCGCCAGCGGCGGTAGCACACGCCCGGGGTGTGCGGCTGAGCTATGGGTCCGGCCAGCACCTCGAACAACGCCTTCAGCGGGGCTGATCCTATGCGGCGGCGCAGATCACGCAGCGCCTTGTCGGACGGGGTGGGCACGGCAAGGCCGTGCAGGCCGGCGACCAGTTTGTCCCATACCCGCAGGTAGCCCATGCGCGGGAATAGGCCGAGCGCAAGCGTGAAGTACACCCCGACCCGTGAGGGTAGATCCCGCAGCCTGCGCTGCACGGTTCTGGTGTCGGCGAGGACCGCGTCGACCAACTCGAAGGGGACA